>CAYFOB010000146.1:1530-2699 GCA_964344525.1 uncultured Thiomargarita sp. | reverse complement strand
AAGAACAACTAGAGGCGATAAAAAAGTGGTGGAAGGAAAATGGTAAATCGGTGCTCGCTGGTGTTGTGATAGGCTTTGGGCTTTTGTTTGGTTGGCGCTGGTGGCAAGCCTACACCCAACAACAGGCACAAATGGCTTCAAATATCTATGAACAAGTGCTATTAACCTTAGAAAATGAAGAAATAACGCAGGCTCGTGAATTTACGGGTAAATTGTTATCAGAGCAAACGAATAGCCCTTATGCGATACTTGCCGCCCTCAATATGGCGCGTTATGAAGTAGAAAAAGGAGAAACTGACTCTGCTCATGCTCGCTTGCAATGGGTGATAGAAAACAGTGGTTTACCCGAATTGGCTCATATCGCTCGCTTGCGTAAAGCACGACTGTTTTTGTCACAAGAAAAAGTGACCGAGGTAAAAAACCTAATTGCAGGGGTTGATTTCGGTGCATTTCAGGGGGCTTACGCTGAAATACAAGCTGATATTGCACTTAAAGAAGGTAAAATTGATGATGCACGTCACGGATTTATCGCCCCAACATCGTGATTGGGTGCAGATCAAACTGGATAACCTGGGCGTCAAACAAGAAAAACGTATTGAGGCAAGTGCGCCTGAATTTGCTACAGAGAGTGCGCCAATTTCAACTGCGCCACCTGAATCGACTACACCACCAGCGCCAGCAGACTTAACTGCGCCTCCTGCTATGTCAAAACCGACTACGCCACCTGTAATGTTAGCGCCAACCGCGCCGCCAGCAGATTTAACGGCGCCCCCAGGCGCGTCAGAACTGACCGCCCCTCCAACAGACTTAACTGCGCCCCCAGGAGTGCCAAGACCATTAGCACCAACGGCATCGCCAGAACCAACGAATGGTCCCACACCTATAGAACCACCACTTTCGCCTCCACAATCCGATGGTGAGGAACAAGCACCTGATCAAAATTAATATGCACAAGCATCTATTATTACTTTACATCCTAATAGGATTGAGTGGCTGTGGTGGCGTTAACAATAAGGAAGAGCCTGTTCCCCTCGTTGAGTTTACGCCCACCCTAACTTTAAAAACCTTATGGACAGGGCGTACAGACGGAAATGTTGATAAAAAATATCTCAGAGAAACAATTAAAGGCTATCTCAAACTTACGCCTGTCTTTCACAA
Source organism: uncultured Thiomargarita sp. (assembly GCA_964344525.1). GTDB lineage: Bacteria > Pseudomonadota > Gammaproteobacteria > Beggiatoales > Beggiatoaceae > CAYFOB01. The sequence continues at coordinate 1,541 of CAYFOB010000146.1, read as the reverse complement.
TGGTCGATTAT
>CAYFOB010000146.1:0-1520 GCA_964344525.1 uncultured Thiomargarita sp. | reverse complement strand
AAGGCGATGTACTCGCATTCTCAGAAACGGATGGCACCAAACAATGGCATGTAAATGTTACCAGCGAAGTGTTAGCAAAACCGCGTATCATTCAAGGTGTCGTCGTCGTACGCACTCTTGATGACAAACTATTTGGACTGGATAGCAAAACCGGTGAACGCCTATGGATATATGAGCGCAATCGCGTCCCATTGCTCACCCTGCGCGGCACGAGCACACCCATTGTTAAACACAATATGATTATTGCAGGGTTTGACAATGGTAAAATAGCAGCCTTAGCGCTGCGAACGGGCAAACTGTTATGGGAAAAGCCAATCTCTGAACCGCGTGGACGCACAGAATTGGAACGTATGGTTGACATTGATGCGGATCCCACTTTGGTAGATGACACCGTTTATGTCACCAGTTATCAAGGGCGCACTGTTGCGATTGATCTTCTCCAAAGAGAAATCTTATGGGAAAAGGAATTGTCCTCCTACGCTGGTTTAGGGGTGGATTTTGACTATCTCTATGTGAGCGACACCAAAAGCCACGTTTGGGCACTTGATCGCCATTCTGGAGATAATTGGTGGAAACAAGAAAAACTTCATGCACGGAAAGTGACTGCCCCAGTTAGCATTGGTAATTATGTGGTCGTCGGCGATATGGAAGGCTATCTACATTGGATGCGGCGCAAAGATGGAAAATTTGTCGCCCGCTACCAAATGAGCGATGCGAGCATTACTGCGCCACCGCTGGTGGTGAATAATACTTTGGTTGCTTATGATGATCAAGGTGGTATTGTCGTGTTACGTCCTGAAGAGTAGTTTTCACTTAAAAATAGAAACCAGGTTTTTAGTAAAAACCTGGTTTCAGTGAATTTCTTATAACCCCTGAACAAATTGCAAACATGAAATTTAAAACGACCCAAATTTTCGACAAAAGAATCAACCAGTTATTAACAGAAAACGAATATACCCAAATGCGTCAAACTTTGACTCATAATCCAAGTATCGGTGATGTTGTGAGAGGTACAGGTGGAGTTAGGAAAATGAAATGGGTAATAGATAACAATGGGAAAAGCGGTGGGATTATCTTCTACTGGCACAACACCAAAAGTAAAGATGACGAAATTTATTTTTTATTTACCTTCTTAAAAAACGAACAAGAAAACTTAACTGCTAAACAAAAATCAGAACTCAAGAAATTCATAGAGGGTGAGTATAATGACCAAAAAAACAATGAGTGATGAAACCTTTGCTGAATTAATGCAAAGTGTTAAAGAAGGTGCCAAAATTTTACGTGGCAAATTACCTGCAGCTAATGAATTTGTACACGCTAACACAGATGTCAAGGCGATTCGTGAAAAAATTGGGCTTTCTCAACAAGAGTTTGCAACTTTATTGTGTGTTAGTCGGCGCACCTTGAAAGAATGGGAACAAGGACATGGAAAATTAAGGGGGCCTGCACGCGCTCTATTGACCATTTTTAAGAATGCACCTGATCATGCTGTTAATGCCTTGCAGGGCTATCAATATTGA
>CAYFOB010000145.1:0-8393 GCA_964344525.1 uncultured Thiomargarita sp. | reverse complement strand
GATGCGTTTTGTGTGCCTTTTCTAGGGCTTTAATCAGGTGCGAAGTGAATAAACCATTACGCCCGTTGACACTGTTATCAGAAGCCGTTTTTCCCTCAGAAGTCGCAAACGCAACTATTGAGCCACTTGATTCACTTGCGGCGTCCATGCGTGCTAAACCGCGTTTTAAGCTACGCATGCCACGATAGGGATTATCTCGACAAGCATCTAAAATAATTACATTTAAGGTGGTTTTGGCACTGACCATTTCTTCCAAGATATAACTTGCTGGCATCGCACGATATTTTAAATCCTTTTCCTTTTGAATCTGCTTGTTATTAATGGGTAGCAGATAATTTTCGCCCCCGACTCGCGCACCATGCCCAGCAAAGAAAAATAGCCCAACGCCTGGGTTTGCTGATAACTGACGCCCATATTCACGAACAGTATTATCCATCCCCTCCTGGTTTAAATTGGTTTTTAGGATGACTTTGAAACCAATTGATGAAAGAACACGCGCCATATCGGTGGCATCATTCACCGGATTTCGGAGGGGGCTGTATTCGTATTGGTTATTGCCAATCACTAAAGCTGTACCAATGTCACCAGGGCGTGTGTCAGAAACGAGCGAAGGTTTGACGCCACGATCATCCAAAACGATTGGATTCTCCACTCCTCTGGTATTGCGTTCATACATGGGGATAGGATTTTTTTCTGTGTTGGATAGGCAACCTGCTAGGAATAGCAATATGATGCACTTTTTGTGAGAGATTTCATTTTATTGTGCTCTTTGGTTTTCTGGTTCCCACGCGCCAACGTGGGAACGAGAAAGATACCATTAAATAGGTTGACAATATATAAAAATTTCTATAATATACTTTAATGAAAGTAGCGTAGATCACCTAAGGCAAGAAATTAAGTTATGTCAAATTTCAAACAAATTGTTTTAATATTAAGTTTGTCTCCAATAATGTCGAATGCATCCGACTTCGATCAAGCTCCAGCTTGGCCACTTTGTGGACGTATTTCTGAAAATCCTCCTGCGGATTGGGATAAAACAGATGGTTGTCCATCCGATAGATGGGGAAATCCAGATCACACAGATATGCCATTATCCTCCACATTTGGTCCACGCCAAAAAGCCTCTGAAAACTATCGTTACGACTATCATCGGGGGATCGATATTCCCACCGAGATGGGCACACCAATATTCGCTATTGCTGATGGTATTGTGAAGATTGCTGGAAATCACAGCGCCTACAGTGATGCCTTGGTCCAGCTCCGCCATTACCGTCCTGGACATTCTTCATGCTATAAGATAGGATGTTACTATAGCAATTATACACATTTGCAGAGTTGGACTGTCTCAGCCAACCAATCGGTGAGTAAAGGTGATCTTATTGGCTACACTGGCAAAAGTGTTAGCGGTTTTGCCCATCTTCACTTTGAAATCCGCAATTCTCCATCATTTGACTATTACAGTGTGTGGCAACGTGATGCCATTCATCCACTTCATGTTTTGCCCTACAAGCATTCGTCAGTACCAACCATTACTTTCGATTCTGTGGACACCACTCTCCCCAATTCACCTGTGGTGCAATTGACGGTTAGCACGCCACGGCTTGATGTCACAGGCGTTGCCTTAGTCATCTATGATAAAAATTACCAATCAGTCATACAAGCTGGAGATACTGCCGATGCCAAGGGATACAATGTCAATCCTCCTTGGTTTAAAATGGATGAATGGAATTTCCAGTACAGCCACAAGAATAGTAGCAAATACCCTTGGAGTAGTTTTCAAGCAGGGGGCAATCATGAGTGCCCACACCACGACAAGCATGGTTCTAGTTACAACGCCAATGTACATGCTGATCTTCAGGACCCGTCCGATTCGCATGCTGGATTATTTAACGGGGTTCGGATCGCACCAGCTACCTACAACACAGCAACACCGAAATATTCATTAACACTCACATTCAATGCCCTAAAAGGACCAGCACATTGTATTGAGGCACAGGTTTTCCTGGCGACAGGCAACACTGCACGCCAACAATGGGGGGATTGTTCGGGATTAAAATAAAATGCTTAAACTTACGCTTTAGAACTGAGTGCAGCATGTGCTTCTAACCATTCGCAAGCATTAGCGCCTGAGGCACAGGCTGCCGAAACAAACGAGATTTCATGTGCCAGCGCTGTTGCAGCAATGATTTCCGCAAAACGATCCACTTTGCCATCCCCGAAGCATCCCAACATTTTCAAACATTCACTTTGTGTCGGCAAATGTGTCCCACCACCGACAGTTGCGCATACCACGGTGGGCATAATGAGTTCCCAGCGTAAGCGTTCTGCGGTGGTATCATAATTCAAATTGTATTTGGATGTTCTACTTTCTGGAATACAGGCTAAATCTTGTCCGGTTGCGGCATAAATGGCTGATAATGTATTAATGACGCCAGCGGTGGAGGGCACGCCACTTCTAAATTCAGTTGCGGTTTCCCAAATTTCATAGAATTCTAATATATCTTCAGGTTTTGCACGTCCTATTTCCGCTAGTACTTGTTTTGAAAGCTCAACAGTTGCGACAACTGAACGCCCACGACCTAACATCATTCCAATTGATGAAGGTGATTTTTCACTAGATAATCCGCCTTCGCTATAGCATTTTTCAATCGTTGGAAATTTTTCTAAAATGGCCGAAATAACCTTTATCGCGGTTTTACTCACCATGTTTGCCCCGTAAGAATCCCCTGGAGACATACTAATTCTCACATGTGTGTAACGCCCAATGACAAAGGTAGAAATATCTAATAACTTTCCATGAGAAGTGGTGGACTCTGCAATGGGGCGTAGCCATTCCCAATCTTTTAAATTTTCACTGAATGTGCGGGCTTCAATAGGTGTCGCAAATCGAAAACAAGGCGCTCTTTGGATGGAGCCAATGCGAGTGGTATAGGTACAAACCCCACCAGATAGTCGTAACATTTTCATACCACGCGAAGTCGAAGCAACAATTGTGCCTTCAGTCGAAGCTAAAGGTACATAAATTTCTTCGTCTTTTTTAACCTGCTCCGATTTCATTATAAGTGGTCCAGCCACGCCAATTGGGATTTTTGATATACCAATAAAATTTTCTATATTTTTATAAACCAATGGTTGGTACAAATCATAGGTTCGTTTTTCACGCACTTGAGCAAGAAGGTTCTCCTCCTTGAGAGGTAATTTTTTGTCTTTTTTCATTGTTCGGCTTCAATGTCCATTGAAAGTTTATTGCGTAAAAGTTTGCCATTATCATTGCGGGGAAAATCTGCCACGATGTGAATGGCACTTGGATTTTTGAATTGCTCTACTTTGTGACGCAGATATTCCGCAACATCATCGCAGAGCTTTTTGCCCTCTGTCTCATTGAGTGCAGTACGCAACACAAGCACGGATTGTGTCAAATCGTGAGGATCATTCACAGGAATAAGCACCGCTTCAGTCACATCTGAAAATTCTGTACAAACAAGGTTTTCAATTTCGGCTGGAACAACCCAACGCCCTTTGATCTTAAAGAGATCATCCTCACGTCCGTGACAATAATAATAACCCTCAGCATCGCATGAAAACAGATCGCCAGTACGATACCAACCATGCTGGAATCGTTCCTTAGTGGTATCGGTTTTTTGCCAATAGCCGGTGCTAACACTTGTTCCGCGCACCCATAGCACCCCTTGCTCGCCCATAGCCACTTCATTTCCCTCTGTATCTTCAAGACGAAATTCGTAGCCAGGGATTGCTTGACCGGTGCGACCTGGCTGTGCTGATTCTCGATCATTGGCAAGAAAAATGTGCCCCATCTCGGTGGCACCCAAGCCGTCAAGAATTTTTTTATCTGTAAAATTCTGCCACCGCTTAAAAAGCGAGCCTGGGAGATGTGCGCCAGCCGAAACAAATGTGCGCGGTGTGGAGATTGCTGTGCGGTTAGCTTTGCTGCCCAAAAGCATGTTATACATCGCAGGTACACCAAAAAAAACGCTCGGACGATAATTTGAAATATTGTCGGCTACATTTGCAGGGGTGGGCCATTCTCGATCAAGAATGGCCGTCGCTCCCAATAGCAAGGGGAAAAAAAGGCTATTTCCAAGACCATAGGCGAAAAATAATTTTGCAACTGAATAAACCGTATCGCCAGGACCAATGCCTAACGATCTTGCTGCATAGAGCTCCGTGTTTGCCAACATCCCAATCGCTGTGTGCATAACGGCTTTTGGTTTGCCTGTCGTGCCAGAGGTGTACAGCCAGAAAACGATATCCTGGGGTTTTGAATCCACACAATCCACAGCACCGTGCGAACTCAAGCACTTGGACAAGGAAAACGCGCCTTTAGGCCTGTTTGCTGTTGATGGCGTATAAAGATTTTGGAAAATCACCTGCGGGCGATTTCTTAACTCTTCCTGTGCTTTGTCAATAGCTGGGAGACTATCCTCTTCTGCAACGATAAAGTGTGCATCACTGTCTTGGATGATGTAACTCAAGGTTTCTGGTTTAGAGCGCGGCGTGATTGGCACAGGAACGGCGCCAATCCATATGGCAGCCAAAAAACTTGCAGTAAAAGCTGGCGTATCGTAAAGGAGAAACAAAACACGTTCTCCTTTTTTAATACCAAGCGCTTGAAAATAGTCTGCGAGTTTGAATACTAAGGCTTGCAAATCGGTGCGTGTCATTTCTTCATCGCCATAGCGATAGACAATTTGATTTCCGTTTTCACCTGCGTAGAGGATGGATCGTGCAAGATTGAGTTTGGATACCGCAGAAAGGCGTGCCCCAACAGCATTGGGAAGAAGTTCACCAAGATCAAAAATTTCTTTAGCTGAGATGTAAACTTTCATCAATACCTCTTATTTATTTAGGCGTTTTGGGCGAATTTGACATGAATCTAAATCTGGCGGCATTTCATCATGACCCATACCCTTCAAAGTTTCACAAAGTGCTTGTATTTTTCTATCTATCAAATTAATATCATCAAGCATATTGTTGATGGCATATTGTATGGGATCAATATCTGGCATATCGTGGGGCATACCATAAGCGTCAAAAATCTTTTGTTCAAGCGCTTGTTTATGAGTTTTTTTGTAATCCGCATCCACTTTAACAATTCGTCCAGGTATGCCAACAACTGTCGCACCATCTGGTACTGGCTTAACCACTACCGCATTTGAGCCAATACGCGCACCATTGCCAATATTAATGGGTCCCAATATTTTAGCGCCTGCCCCAACTACAACATCATTGCCCAAAGTGGGATGACGTTTACCTTTTTCCCAGCTGGTACCGCCCAAAGTCACACCATGATAAAGTGTACAATCATCACCAATACAAGCCGTTTCCCCTATCACCACGCCCATGCCATGATCAATAAAAAAGCGACGTCCAATGATGGCACCGGGGTGGATTTCTATCCCCGTTAACCAGCGCGTCAAAGTTGATAAAGTGCGGGCTAACCATTTCCAACCTGCTTTCCATAAACGATGATGAAGACGATGGAATAATACGGCATGTACACCTGGATAATTGGTCAATATTTCAAAAGTTGAGCGTGCCGCTGGATCGCGTTCAAAAACACAAGTAATATCTTCTTTTAAATGTTTAAACATAGGTGACCTGTGGTTTTTATCGCTAGAAAATGGCTGTTTCAATTACCGACATTGGTAGGGAATGTTTGGGAATGTTATGCTTTGTTTCAATCACCGAAATTGGCAGCAACTACCCTCTTGAGAGGGTGTGTGTTAAGGTGTATCGGTACAAAATTATCAGAAATAACTTCAAAAAAAAAATCCACATGTACAAAGGATTGCACACTGGCAATTAAGAAGTGTTTAAATTTGAAAGGCTTAATGCCGAGGAAAGGACTTGAACCTTCACGGGGTTGCCCCCACTAGCACCTGAAGCTAGCGCGTCTACCAATTCCGCCACCTCGGCTAAAAAGTGTGCGTATTCTATACAGAGAGAAAAATTAAGTCAATGACTCGTTCAAAAAAAAAATCCCCTCCCAAAGTTGACCCCTTTATTGAGCGCGAGGCGCAAAAATACAAAAAGCCTATTCCAAGTCGTGAGTTTATTATGCAGCATCTTGCCGAAGTCGGCAAACCCCTGACTTTGTCGAAGCTTGCTGAATTGCTTAATCTCAACGAGGCAGAGGATTTAGAATCTTTGCGCCGCCGTTTAAGGGCTATGGAGCGTGATGGTCAATTAATCCGTAATCGTCGTAAGGGTTATGGACTTGCTAAAAAAATGGACTTGGTGCGTGGGCGCGTGATTGGGCATCCCGATGGTTATGGTTTTTTAGTGCCTGATGATGGGAATAGTGATTTATTCTTGTCCCAAAAAGAAATGCGTCTTTTAATGCACGGCGATCGTGCCTTGGTTAATATTATTGGTGTTGATAATCGAGGGCGGCGTGAAGGTGCATTGGTTGAGGTGTTGGAGCGTAACACGCAGGAAGTTGTTGGGCGCTTTTCTCATAAACGGGGACAAAATGTGGCTTTTATTGAGCCAGACAATCGGCGCATCCCACATCGCATTTTGATTGAAGGCAGGAAAAATCGGGGTAAAGCTAAACATGGACAAATTGTCGTCGTGCGATTGCTCTCGCCACCGACAAAACATAATCCCCCCTTTGGTCAAGTTATCGAAGTTATTGGTGATGATCGCGCGCCTGGCATGGAAATTGATATCGCTATTCGCGCTCATGAGCTGCCATATATTTGGTCAGATGAGGTGCTCAAAGAGGCGGCTGGATTTACTGAGGAAATACCAAGCGCTCATTTAGAAGGGCGCGAAGATATGCGCGATATCCCTTTTGTGACCATTGATGGTGAAGAGGCACAGGATTTTGATGATGCTGTACATTGTCAGCCGCGTGGTAAAGGTTGGTTGCTGCGGGTAGCAATTGCTGATGTGTCAAGTTATGTGAGTATAGGGAGTGCAATAGATTTAGAAGCCCAAAATCGTAGTAATTCCGTCTATTTTCCCAATCGGGTCATCCCAATGTTACCCGAAGTCCTATCTAATAAGTTATGTTCACTCAAACCCAAGGTTGATCGTTTATGCCTTGTTTGTGAATTGGCGATTGATTTTTATGGGCGAACAAGACGCACCCGTTATTTTGAGGCGGTGATATGCTCGGCAGCGCGTTTAACATATACTGAAGTGGCAGAAGTGCTTGAAGGAAATGAAGACAATTTTCAACATCCTCACCTATTACCAGAAATTCACAATCTCTATCGTTTATATCAATTGCTACTTAAACGCCGTCAAAAACGTGGCGCTATTGAATTTGAAAGCGTTGAACCGCGCATTATTTTTGATGAGCAACAAAAAATCGCGCAAATTATCCCCCTCGTTCGTAACGATGCTCACCGATTGATTGAAGAAATGATGTTAGCCGCCAATGTAGCCACAGCGGAATGGTTAACGGCGCAAAAAATGCCACTGCTCTATCGCATCCATGAAGGACCCACTGAAGAAAAGTTAACTGCTTTACACACTTTTTTAAAGGAGCTTGGTTTAAGATTGTGGGGGGAAATGCAGCCAGAAGCGCGTCACTATGCCAGACTTTTAGAAAAAGTTCAGGATCGTTCCGATTTACGCTTAATTCAAACGGTGTTGCTACGCAGTTTGCAATTAGCTGTTTATAGTTGCAAAAATCAAGGGCATTTTGGTTTAGCTTACCCAGCATATGCCCATTTTACGTCACCCATACGGCGCTATCCAGATTTATTGGTACACCGCGCCATCCGTCACCGTTTACAAGGCAAGCCGCCAGAAGAATTTCCTTATACAAACCATGAAATAGAAAATTTTGCTGAACAGTGTTCAATGGCAGAACGTCGCGCAGATGAAGCCACCCGCGATGCGATCGGTTGGCTCAAATGTGAGTACATGCGAGACAAAGTGGGATTTGAATATGAGGGCATTGTTACCGGTGTCACCGCTTTTGGCTTATTTGTCGAATTGGATGGCGTTTTTGTGGATGGACTTGTCCACGTCACCGCCTTGGCAGAAGATTATTACCATTTTGATCCTATTGGACATCGTTTAAGTGGTGAATCAACAGGTAAAGTTTATCGTCTATCAGATCGTTTACGTGTCAGAGTGGTGCGGGTTGATGTGGAAGATAAAAAGATTGATTTTGAGTTGGCTGGATAAAGTACTTTCATTAAAATTGAGTCAAGCTTCGTATCGTTTTGAGGCATGCCTTCCTTTCCTGCGCTTTTTCACTCGAAAAAAACGGGTTTTATCCTTTTAATAACTCATCCCTGTAGTTCACCAACTAAACTACAGGGATGAGTGGATAATCATCATGATACCAAACCACCAAATTATTTCTGGTAAATTTGATCAATTTAAAAGAAATATTCCCTATAGTGCGATTG
>CAYFOB010000144.1:3364-8409 GCA_964344525.1 uncultured Thiomargarita sp. | reverse complement strand
CCACCGATGAGGTGGCGCAAGACTTATCCTTTTTTAAAAGTAATCCTTGTAGTTATTTGCGCCAACCCTTGTCCCATCAAAATCTTATTTGGTGCAGCTAACGCTGGCAACCATGAAACTTGCCTAGCATCCAACAGCACAATTACGGTGGATCCCATATTAAAGCGTCCCATTTCGGCGCCACGTTGCAACATTGGTCCCTCTGGATATTGCCAGCGCTCAATCTGAGACAAACGATTCGGTGTTGCCCAAACGGTCTCCATGCTACCGACAAACAGTGCTCCCACTAAAATGAGAGCCATAGGACCAAGCGCCGTCTCAAATAGACAAATCACCCGCTCATTACGGGCAAATAGATTGGACACAACCCGACTGGTCCGTTGATTGACACTGAATAAACGTCCGGGTACATACACCATATCCGTCAAACGCCCTGTCATCGGCATGTGAATACGGTGATAATCCTTTGGCGACAAATAAAGGGTGCAAAACAAACCTTGTTTAAATAAATTCGCCATGTCAACCTGCCCACCCAATAGCGCATTGAGTTGAAAATAACGCCCTTTGGCTTGCAACAAACGATCCTCCTCAATCTGACCAATCTGACTGATTTCAGCATCAACAGGGCTGATAATTTCTGTATCGTGCAATGGGCGTGCGCCAGGCTTTAAGGCACGAGTAAAAAATTGGTTAAAACTGGCATAGTTGCGCACTTCTGATGGCTGGGCAATAGCCATATCCACACCATACAATTTAATAAAGCGTCTAATCACCCAATGAGTAAATGCCCCCAATTGCAAACGGGTGAGTTTTAAGACCAAACGTGATAGCAAATGTTGTGGAATTAGATATTGTGGTAACGTTAAAAGTTGATCGCTTGGGGGATTTGTCATTAATGGTGACTCCAAGATAAAATATAAGGTTATTGTGAAAGCTAAAATCTCTTATCAGTTATCAGTGATAGTTTAATAATCATATCAATTACGGTTCAGATTATTTAGGGACAAGTCTAATCACTTTTTTTACATCACCGGAAAATACAGGAAAAAAATATGACAACAAGAGAAAACAAAGGAACATTGCTCATTGTAGATGATGTCCCCACAAACTTAAAACTGCTGATGACTTTTTTGCGTGAACTCGATTTTAGGGTACAAGTTGCTCAAGATGGAGAAGATGCGTTAGAACAAGTGGCTTATGCCAAACCTGATCTCATCCTTTTAGATGTGATGATGCCAGGTATAGATGGATTTGAAACGTGCCATCGCTTGAAAGCTGACAAAACAACCTGTGATATCCCGGTGATTTTTATGACTGCACTATCAGAGACGGTGGACAAAGTAAAAGGTTTTGGAGTAGGTGCTGTTGATTATATCACCAAACCCTTTCAACAAGAAGAAGTGTTAGCCCGCATTACAGCGCATCTTACGGTCAAAAAGCAACAAGAGGAATTACAACAACAGAACAATGAATTAGAAGCTTTTGCTCACACCGTCGCGCATGATCTCAAAAATCCCTTAGGCGTGATTTCTGCTATGAGCAACTTGCTCACAACATATTGGGTTAAATATCCAGATCAAAAAAAGCAAGACATGTTGCATAAAATTACCCAAACTGGTTTTAAAATGGCTAATATCATTGACGAACTCCTGTTACTGGCGAGTGCGCGTAGCCAAAAAGTACAAATGATGGAACTTGATATGGCTGAAATTATCGCTGGGGTGCAACAACGTCTTGCTCAAATGATTGAAGAATATCAGGCAGAAATTGCCATACCAACAACGTGGCTTAGCGCACAAGGTTATGCCCCTTGGATTGAGGAAGTTTGGATGAATTACATCACTAATGCCTTAAAATATGGTGGCAAACCACCCCGTTTAGAATTGGGTGTCACCCCAGACAAGGAAAATTATATCCGTTTTTGGGTACGTGACAATGGACAGGGACTGACCTTCGAGGAGCAAAGCCATCTATTTATTCCCTTTAACCGCATCAGCCAAGTACGTATTGAGGGCCATGGGTTAGGATTGTCTATTGTACAACGGATCATTGAAAAATGTGCTGGAGAGGTGGGGGTAGAAAGTCAAGTGGGTCAAGGAAGTATTTTTTATTTTACTTTACCTGTTGAATAAAATGTTAATAAATTTACTTGTCAATTTAAGCGCCTACATGAAAGATGAAGGCGTCTCTTTAGCGCCAGAACAAGTGTTTATCGCCGCAAAATATATACTTTTATCAGATTCGTTGACACCTGACAATAATTTGCAAAATAGCCTCAAACCCATTTTAGTGACTCGCATAGAAGATATAGTGGCTTATCAAAAAGCGTGGATACGCCTAAAAAAAAGTGATCAAATGGGGACAGACAAAGTCGCATTATATCACCTTGTCAACCCCGAACCTATTGCACCAGTCACCGAAGAACAATCTTGGGGAAGTGGAGTCGAATGGACCCCTTGGTTGCGCTACTTAGCCTTTTGTGAAGGAGAAGATAAGCACCATTTTGAAAATGCAGTGAGAAAATCCCTTGCGCGTGATGACGACAATGCCATCAAGACATGGGAAATCGCTTTTGAGGTTGAATTAACCAACAAATTTGTCGCGCAAGAGACGATTGGGCAGGAAGAATTGTTAGCCAAAGCACTGGCATTTCGCAAAGAATTTTCCCGTCTTAAGCGTCAATGGAACAAAACCATGCGGGCACTCGGCACAGATGATGATAAAGTGGGTGAAAAACGTGCTTTACGTCCGATTTTTACCGAAGGGCGACGGGCGAATATTTGGCGTTGGGGAAATCCAGAATTGTTTATGCGTCCAATGGAATATATCAATGAACATGACATTTTACAATTACAAGCCCCCATTAGGGCGATGGCGGAGCGGCTGCGTATGCGTTTAGAAGGCATGAGAAAGCGTCGCGCTGGCAAAGTCGATATGCGTAAAATCATACGCGCCAGCCACAAAAGCTTTGGAGAGCCGATGAAAATTGTCCGTGTACGCCCCAAACGTAAGCCTGCCCGTTGGGTGGTACTTTCCGATGTCTCTGGCTCTGTCAAACACGCCACTCGGCTTTTTATGAGTTTTTTGTTTGAATTACGCAATGTGATGGATGAACATATTCGCGGTTTTTGCTTTGTCAGCAAAATCCAAGAAATCACCCATATTCTAAAAGAAACCAACTATGAAACAATGGTTTACAGGATTTATCAGGAGAGAGAAATAGATTTTCGTGGCTATTCTGATTACGGTGTGGCATTTCAAGAATTTGATCAAGTGGCAGATGATTTGCTCTATCGTGACACAGTACTGCTGATTATTGGAGATGCACGCAATAATAAACGTCAGGAGCGTTTAGATTTAGTGCAAAAATGGCGCAACAAGACACGCAAAGTGATTTGGTTTAATCCCGATTTGCCTGAAAAATGGGATCAGGGGGATTCTGTGATGAGTCGCTATGGGCAAGTTGTTAATCAGATTTATGATGTTTCGACGCCGGGTAAATTGGTGGAGGCTATTGAGCGGGTGGTGGTTTAAGTACAGGGATTTCCTTTAAATTCCCGTTTTTTTTGGAGTCCAAAGCTAAAGCTTTGGACTTGCACTCCAGAAGCTATGTTTTATGACTGAATTAATGGTTCAACCCTCATATTTTATGTCTTCTGGAATAATTCTCCTGAAATTTGGTGAACTGCATTTATTTAAATTTACAGATGAACTACAATATGACAGGATTTGATCCACAGGAACAAACAGAATTCCCATTATTTAATCCGCGTCAACAACAATGGACAGCACAAATAGGCTGACTTGACATTTTGGAGTTGTAAAAATTGAATTTATTTTTCCAACAACCATTTCCATAGAGGCTTGATGTGAATTGTTTGTCCATCAATTTTCAAAGAATTTTCTTCATATTGAGTAATCAATATCGCTTCATTAAGCTTAAAATAGCGCATCCCTTCTTGTAAGGCTTTGATTTCTCTTTTTTTAGTGTCATTGTTACTGATATCGTAACTCACATTGATTAACTGTGCTTGTTCTAGCCGACAATAAAAATCGACTTCCTGGGTTTGCTTGAAATAGTAAACTTGGTTGGTTTGATATCTCAAGTGTAAAAATGTGATATTTTCATATAATTTACTGTAGTCAGCAGAAATTGAAGTATCAAATAGGCTTTTGAAGCCAGTGTCTATTGTATAGATTTTTCGTGGATGGCGTTGTTCTTCACGTACTGAGTTTCTGAATATGGGAACAGTGAACAGTGCATAGACCTCTTCAAGATAAGCCAGGTAATTATGAAGGGTGTCTTTGCTGATTTTGTAGCCTAAGGATTTATAGTCACCATAGAGTTTATTTAAACTGACTAAAGTACTTATGTTAGAAAAAGCGTATTTGATCAGGTGTTTGAGAAAAGCCCGATTCTTGAGTTGATAACGCTCAATAATGTCTCTATAGACAATCAAGTCTAAGTAATCACGAAGGATTTTCTTTTGTATATCGCTCGGTTCATCAAAAGTTTCTACAAAGCCACCGGCTTGCAAATAGGTGGAAAAAGCATTTTTGATAAAACTCAAGCTTTTAGAAGAGTTAAAATTGATTTCAATTTTCTTGTAGCCAAGGTACTCCTTAAATGAAAAGGGAAAAATTTCAAAACTTAAAGTTCTACCACGCAGGCTGGTCGCAATTTCTAAGCTCAGCTGTTTGGAAGAAGAACCTGTCACAAAAATTTGTAGATTAAGGGTATCATAAATTCGACGGACAAATCGCTCCCAATCAGACACATTCTGAATTTCATCCAGAAAAAAATACAGCTTATCCTCTCTTTTTTCAGGATAAAGTTCAAAATAAGCTTCGATAAGATCATCTAAATCTTTTAAAGCTAAAGGGTAAAGACGATCATCTTCAAAATTGATATAGATGATATTACGAGGATCAACCTGTTGGCGCAGTTGTTCAATAAGCGCATAAAGCAAAAAGGTTTTTCCACATCTTCTTACCCCAATCAATGAGACAATTTTACGGCTATTGAGTGGAATAGCGTAGTCACG
>CAYFOB010000144.1:0-3354 GCA_964344525.1 uncultured Thiomargarita sp. | reverse complement strand
ATTTGTTTAGGTTGTGACTCGTGAAAGTCAGTAATTAGGCGTTTAAATAGTGTTTTCATCATTTATCCTTTTTAACAAGGATAAATAATGGGGATTATATCCTTTTTTACAAGGATATAAAAAATACTGACAAATAAAACATATTTTTGATAATTTTTTTTATGGATAAATGTAAGACACTCAATTTGAGTGAAATACTGTGGCGTTTTATCAAATACAAGTGGCTACCTGTTTCTGCTTATATTTCTTTCAAAACTTTTACTTATATGCAATCTTTATCGTTATTTTTTTATTTTGCATTGCAATTTGCATAAAAGTCGCTGCTTATTTGTCATATTATTAAAAATAAGACAACTCACAAAGAACGAACACAAGGATAAGGAAATGTTGGAAATACTAACTGTGGTAACACTGGTGGGAGCAGCAATGGCAACTGCAACACAAGTAGGAATTATGTTTTATCAACTAAAGACAAAACAGGAAAAATTGAACCATAAAAGCGATTTATCCTAAAATGTAAAATTAAATAATACCCGAAACTAAACCTGACAGGTTTTCAAAACCTGTCAGGTTTTACGATTAAGAAATAACCCAACCAGTTACAACCCTATTCCGGTATACTCCCTAAAATAAGGAATAATCAAAGAAATTGGAGCCTGTTCTTTTATGGTCACTTCAGCGGAAGCCAAAGTGCCACTTGTTAACGTCATATATGGTCCTACACCTGATGACCATTTATATTTGCTAGGTGCCTGACTATCTGGGATTAAATTCACCCGTGCTGCATAAGGCGGACCCTGCCGAGAAAATTGCTTAACAAGATTCTCATTTTGCAACACTGAAGCCATACCTGATGAAGTCATAGGAAACTCTGAAATTTCTACAACCTCCCCCACCAGAGTTCCAAATTCCTCCTTTTTCACCGGGGCGGGCGCGATGCGAACTTCCATACCAGATTTAATTTTTTTGCCATGTGTTGGGGGGATATAAAGAACAAGCTGCAAATTATCACTGGCACTTTCCAAGCTAATAATTGGGGAACCCACTTGGATGACACTGCCTACTGCCGCCTTTATCTCAGTAACGCTACCATCGGCAGGACTAAGAACCTGTTTTGAGCGTGAAAGTTCCAACGCAAGTTCAGAAACCTTCCGTTTGGCTTCGTTTAAACGTTGCTTTGAGCGTGTTAATTCTTGTTGGTGACGATGCTTCAAATCTATTTTATCTGCCTCAAGTTTTAAAATTTCATTTTCACTCCTTAAAATTTGTTGGGAGGTTGCATGATATTTCTCTTTGAGTTGCTCAACATCAAGGCGAGAAATATATCCCGTTTTATTTTCCATTAATTCTAGGGTTTTTTGTTGGAATTTAAGACGTTCTTGTGCAGCAAGAATAAGCTTTATCAAACTTTCACGTTGTTTTTTTAAATTATTCTTTTTGATCCTAAATTCTTGAGCAAAAGCCTTTTTCAATTGCACATGTTCCTGTTTTCGCTCCTGCAACACGATTTTTGCATGCTCATATTTATGTTGCAAATTTGTCTGATCAATTTTTGCGATCACTTGACCTTTTTTAACCAAATCATCTACTGACACAGTAACCGCTAACAACATTCCATTAGCCTGACTCATCGCATCAAAAATGCGCCCCCCTTGACTAATTAAAATGCCATTACCTTGGACACGGGTAGGAAGACTACCAAAAATGCCCCATATCACGATAACTATTAACATAGCCCATAAGGCAATCAAAGCGAGCCAGCTTCTGGGGCTCGTCAATGTGAGCAAACGATCTAATTGTTCGGGCGATGATAATCGCTCAAGGGCGGCTTGACGAAAAATTTCTTCTTGTTTCATATTTTTTTTAGAAAAACTGACAGTATTCGTGGTATTTTGAAATAATTAGAGCTGTTGACGCTTAGCCAACTCAGCAAAAGATCCACCTGCACTCATTAATCCATCATAACTGCCTTCTTGGACAACGCGACCTTTATCAAACACAAAAATTTTATCCACACAGGTGATGGTACTCAAACGATGGGCAATCACGATACGAGTCACATTAAGTTTTAGTAGGCTATCAATTACAATCGCTTGCGTTTTATTATCTAATGCGCTAGTCGCCTCATCCAATAATAAAATACGGGGTTTACGGGCAAGGGCACGCGCCAGCATTAAACGTTGCTTTTGTCCGCCTGAAAGAGTCGTGGCGCCATCGCCCAGAACCGTGTGCATTTCCATTGGCATCATTTTAATATCCTTGTCTAATCCTACCAAACGGGCGGCTTGCCAAGCATCATCGTGGGTCAATGTGCTATTGCCAACAATGTATTCAAACAAAGTGCCAGCAGTAATTTTGCTATTTTGCAGCACGACACCGATTTGGCGACGCACTGCTGCTTTGTCTAGCATCGCTAAATCTTTTTCATCATAATAAATCGCACCGCTTTCTGGGGTTTCAAAGCCAAGCAATAGACGAAATAGCGTTGATTTGCCGCAACCTGAATGGCCAACAATGGCGACAAATTGCCCAGATTTAATATTTAAAGACAATTCGTGTAATACTGCAGTGCTTTCATAGCGGAAGGTGACCTGGCTGATTTCAATATTACCTTTCAATTCGCCCGGCGAATGGTGTTCTGCGGTTTCTTCAGGTTGGGCTTGCAATATCGGTTTGACACGTTCCCATTGTGGTATCACCGTCAATATAGTCGTCTGCAGTGAAGCAAGGTTAGTCATTGCACCTAAGAATTGTCCAAAAGCGGCATAAAAGGCAATAAAATCACCTGTGGTGAATGTGTCTTCTTTGTCCAAAACAATTTGACTCATTAGCGCAAATAATATGATAGAGGCAAGCGTAGAGAAAATGACGTAAAAAACGGTTAATATATTATGAATGCTATTGGCTTTGAAAAAGTGTTTTTTTTGTTTGGCAAAATGTTGCGCCCAGACTTCCATTGCACGCACTTCGCTGGCTGAAGCCCGAAGTTTGCTAATCCCCGTCAAAAATTGAAATACCATACCTTCAATTTTGCCTTGTAATTCCAGCATGGGTCGTAAGTAACGTAATTGCAGATAACTCAGTAGCAAAGTAAAACTGACCGCCACTGCTGCGAGTAACACGGCGACCAGTGCGAGCATTTGATGATAATAAAATAATAAGGCAAGGCTTGATATTGAAAATAGGCTGGCAAGCAAGACAGTCATCGTAGTGCCACTGAAGGTATGAAGAATCCATCCAATACCCAAAGCCCGATTCGCTAGATCTCCAGCCGTGTATTTTTTAAAAAAGGGAGTTGGTAGGTAGTCCCCAAGAAGTAGTGATATAAATATTTTTTATTTATTTAATAAAAAT
>CAYFOB010000143.1:6682-8472 GCA_964344525.1 uncultured Thiomargarita sp. | reverse complement strand
CTTCCAACAACGCAGATTTGACAGGCTCTAGCTCCTTTTCAGAAAGCAAACCAAGTTGTTCTTCTTGAAATCTCGTTTCAGCCACTACCCGAATTTGAGTGATTTTAGCCCAACATTCGCTTGGATTGCCACCAGTGCCTGCCGGTTAATGAACGGTTAATGGATAATTGGCGCTGGGCTTTTGTGTTGTCAATGGAACCACAATGGCGGTTCCTACTTTGGATAAGGCTTGCCGTTGCACAATTAAGCAAGGTCTTGCCACGCCTTGTTGTTCATGTCCTTCGGTGGGAGATAATCTGACTCGGTGAATAGCACCACGATTTAAAATCAAAATGTGCCTCCTTGTCCTACCATGTCACTATAATCTTGCATTCCTTCTTCGGCTTCAACGATTTCGGCTTGTCTATTAAGCTTTGCGGCTTCAGCTTCTATTTTAACATCCATCTGGGCGCGTAGCATTTGTATTAATGCTATTTCGATCAGTGCAGAACGGCTGGGATATTCAGATTTTTTGACTAAATCATCTACCTTTACCAGTAATGATAAAGGTAGGGTGGCACTGATTTTTGTGTGCTTGGTTTGTTTTAGCATTTTTATCCTCCTGATTATAAGGATAAATTATACTACTTTTTCTCCTCAAAGAGAAGGGCTCAAATTTTGATCAATTTGCACAGCTTTAGCGGTGTTTATGTGATCATGTTGCTACACAGATAGGTTTTTGGGTAACATTACTTAAGTATTGAAGCACAAATTTTCATTGACCAACACCCCATAAAAGCGCGATACTGAGAACGAAAAAAATGAATAAACCAACAGGTGTATAAAATATCAAGCCACCAGCTATGATTCCTACAATTATACCGACTATAGCACCGCCAATTCCTGCACCGTTAAATCCAAAAATCGCACCGACTGAAATTGATAAAAACAAATAAACCATTTGAAATCTTCTCAAGAAAACCCAACTATCCTCTGATTCATGCCAAAATTTTAATGATTGTTTAAGAATGACAGCGCCCCCTATGGCACCCACAATGCCAAGGACTACAATCATCAGTTCATCTTTTTTATCAATACCCAACAAATCCCCCAAAAATGTCATACCAGCACCAGCACCAATCAGCATGAATAATAATAATGCCCATAATGGTGTCTTTTTGGGGCGATCTGATGAGGGGGTATCATCTTCATCATCTGTGAGGACTTCTATTTCATAAAGTGCGTCAATAACTCTTTCACACTCCCTGATAAAATTGTCCTTATCTTTTATTTCAAATCCCTCTTCATACACTGTTTTAGTTCGGGTGGTTGCAATTTTCCTAATAGAATGTGCTAAATCACTAGGAATCATATCCTCTATGTCATTGAGTTTTTCGTGAAGATTCTTTCCTTCAGCTCCAAATTCTTCTTCAAGAAAATATTCAATTTCCTTTGAGTATCTAACAACAATTTCTATTGAACTCATCTTTTTTTCCTGTTGTAACTGAATGCGCTCTAGTTAAGGCTTAAATAATGCGTTGATGGCAGAGCAGGATTAAAACACACAGCCCATTTTTTTGCAATTATTGTTATCAGTTATCTAATAATTTTAAAACATAAAAATATTTTTTGTTTTACAATAAAAACCTATATCTAACTACAAGGATTGTTAAAGATTTTTATTTCTGATAATGTCTAATAACATCAACAAAAGTCAAATTTTTCACAGGATTATGCTACACACACTACACATCAAAAATTTCACCGTTTTTTCTGAGGCCCAATTTAAGTTTTCTCCTGGACTCAATGTC
>CAYFOB010000143.1:0-6582 GCA_964344525.1 uncultured Thiomargarita sp. | reverse complement strand
TGATTTATGTGATTGATATGATGAGGGGTTAATGCGGATTTTTTCCTCAAATCAATCACATAAATCTTTAGGGACAAGTCTATTAATGATAACTGATAAGGTTTCTACATGCTCACTATTCACAATTC
Source organism: uncultured Thiomargarita sp. (assembly GCA_964344525.1). Lineage (GTDB taxonomy): Bacteria > Pseudomonadota > Gammaproteobacteria > Beggiatoales > Beggiatoaceae > CAYFOB01. The sequence continues at coordinate 6,454 of CAYFOB010000143.1, read as the reverse complement.
TTTAACCAAACAAAAAGAGCCCTTTACTCCTATTGAGCCAGGCAAAGTCCGTTTATACGTTTGTGGCATGACGGTGTATGATTATTGCCATGTTGGACATGCACGAGTGATCGTTGTTTTTGATGTTGTTGTGCGCTATTTACGTGCTTTAGGTTTTTCAGTGACTTATGTACGTAATATCACCGATATAGATGACAAAATTATTCAACGTGCCAATGATAATGGTGAAGATATCAACACTTTAACCGCCCGTTTTATTCAGGCGATGTATGAAGATACAGATGCTTTAGGTGTTTTACGCCCCGATATTGAGCCACGCGCTACCCAATCTATGCCCGAAATCATTGCAATGGTACAGCGCCTATTCGATAACGGCTATGCATACGTTACTGATCATGGTGATGTGTGCTATGCCGTTCAACGTTTTGCCGATTATGGGCAATTGTCAGGTAAGCGCTTGGATGAATTACGCGCTGGGGAGCGTGTACAAGTAGATGAATCCAAACAACATGCGCTAGATTTTGTGTTATGGAAAAAGGCAAAACCAGGGGAACCAAGCTGGGATTCTCCTTGGGGGCAAGGACGTCCAGGTTGGCATATCGAATGCTCCACCATGTCTATAAATTGCTTGGGCGAGCATTTTGACATACATGGGGGTGGCATGGATTTGCAATTTCCTCACCATGAAAATGAAATTGCTCAATCAGAAGGCGCTACAGGAGAACCGTTTGTTAATGTATGGATGCACAACGGCTTTGTGCGAATTAATGATGAAAAAATGTCTAAATCTTTGGGCAATTTTTTCACGGTGCGTGAAGTATTGGAGCGCTATCAACCAGAAATTGTGCGCTATTTTATTTTAACAAGTCACTATCGTAGCCCCCTCAATTATTCTGATCAAGATTTAGAGGCTGCTAAACAAGCAATGACTCGTTTTTATACGGCGCTGCGTGGTTTGCCCAAGATATCAACGCCTAGCGAAGATAAGCGTTATAATCAACGTTTTCATGCAGCAATGGATGATGATTTTAATACGCCCGAAGCCTTAGCGGTTTTATTTGATTTAGCAAAGGAAATCAATAGGATACGTCAAGACAATCCGTCACAAGCGGCGCAATTGGGTGGCGAGCTGCGTCGTTTAGGAAAAATATTGGGCTTGTTGCAAGGTGATCCTGATGTTTATTTGCAAGGCACAGAGCAAGCTTTATCAACGGTTGAGATTGAGCAGCTTATTGCAGAACGTCAAGCAGCACGGGCGCGTAAGGATTGGGCAATGGCAGATCAAATTCGTGTCAAATTGAAAGAAAAAGGAGTGGTACTCGAAGACAGCAAGCAAGGCACGACTTGGCGGAAAGTCTAATTTTCCGCCAAACCTGACAGGTTTTCTGTCAGGTTAATAACTGATGTTACGCACTTGGGGTTTATCCCGCTCGATAATATAATCCTTGTAGTTATCCTTTCTTATAACTAATCCCTATTGTTTTACTATGAAAAAATTGAATACCTTGCTATTTAATCAAGGAGGAAAATGTTTTTATTGTAATGCTGTTTTAAATATTGAAGAAGCAAGTATTGATCATGTTATACCACAATCTAAAGGTGGTACAGACAACGTCGATAATTTAATCGTTTGTTGTAAATATGCTAATCAAGCCTTTAAAGATTATTCACCTAAACATAAAATGGCGGTGATTAAACAAATTTGTAGCTCACCATTTTTTTGTCAAAAAGTATTTCCAAGAGAAAAAAAAGCTGAACAAGTGCCGCTCAGCCAAACCAAGGAAAAGAACCCCAAGATTTCAGTCGCTTATAAATTACTCTCACAAGTGATAAAATCTATTGAAAGTGAGGGTAAAGAAGTTATCATTTCTCAACTCAAGACAAAAATGTTGAAAGTGATGCCTTCATTCAAAGAATCTGATTATGGATTTAATCAATTTAAGAAATTTTTACTTCAAGCACAACAAGATGAAATTATTGCCCTTAAAAAGACAAGTGGAAATAATTACATTATAAAACAACCTAAGAAATAACCATGAACAGCAACGCAATTATTATTGAGCCGCCAGAATCTGCCACAGGGTGTGTGATTTGGTTGCATGGTTTAGGGGCAAATGGACATGATTTTGAACCAATTGTCCCTGAATTACCAAAAAATATCACCAATCACACGCGCTTTATCTTTCCTCACGCACCTCACCGCCCGATTACCATTAACCAAGGCATGGTTATGCCCGGTTGGTACGACATTTTTGGTGTTGACTTGACAGCCCAGCAAGATGCACAAGGGATACATGAATCTGATCAAATCCTATGTAACTATATAGCCCAAGAAATCGAGCGTGGTATTGATACAAAGCGTATTGTTTTAGCAGGATTTTCACAAGGCGGCGCAATTGCTTTGCAAACGGGTTTGCGATATCCGCTCAAACTCGCAGGCATTATGGCACTTTCAACCTATTTGCCATTAGTTGACACGGTGGAAAAGGAAATCCACACTGCCAATCGTCAAACCCCAATTTTTATGGGGCATGGACAATTTGATCAAGTGATTTTTATTAGCCAGGCAGAGCACAGTCGTACAGAACTCGAAAAACTTGGTTATCGCGTTGAATGGCATACTTATCAAATGGAACACAGCGTCCACCCAAATGAAATTGGTGATCTTAGCAATTGGTTAAATATGCGCTTGCCGTAAACACACAACAAAGAGAATTGAATTTTTTATGAAATTGCTCAAAAAACCCGTCCGCAAAGCCGTTTTTCCTGTGGCTGGCTTAGGCACACGATTTTTACCCGCCACCAAAGCCAGTCCCAAGGAAATGTTACCCATTGTAGACAAGCCTTTAATTCAATATGCGGCTGAAGAAGCCGTCGCAGCTGGAATTGAACAACTCATTTTTGTCACCAGCACAAGTAAACGTGCTATCGAAGATCACTTTGATAAAAATCAAGAACTAGAATACGAATTAGATCAGCGCGGCAAATATGATTTGTTGGCGATGGTAAAACATATTGTGCCAGAAGGCGTTTCATGTATTTATATCCGTCAACCTGAAGCATTAGGGTTAGGACATGCAGTGCTCTGTGCCAAACCTGCCGTCGGTGATGAACCCTTTGCAGTTATTTTGGCTGATGACTTGATTGATGGGCAGGAACAGCCTTGTTTATCGCAAATGGTCAAGATTTATGAAGAACAGCACTGTAGCGTGATTTCAGTAGAGGAGGTTCACCAAGCAGAAACTGATAAATACGGTATTATCAAGCCAGAGCCGCTGTATGAAGGGGTCTCAAAAATCAAAAGCATTGTGGAAAAACCCGCCCCTGATAAAGCACCTTCCACCTTGGCAGTCGTGGGGCGTTACTTGCTTACTCCAGCGATTTTTGATCACCTTGAAAAAATCAGTAGAGGAGCGGGCGGCGAACTTCAACTTACTGATGCCATTGCCCGGCTGTTAACAAAGGAACAAGTCTTAGCCTGTCAATTCAATGGCACACGTTATGATTGTGGTAGTAAACTGGGTTATTTGGTAGCGACAATTGATTATGCCTTACAACATCCTAATTTGCGTGAAGCGTTTAAAAAACATTTGCAAGACATTTGTAAGCGAACTTGCTAATGCTCAAAGGCGCCCTTCGCTAAGCTTTGGACTCCAAAATGTGGTAAAATTTGTGAGCGGGGACTTTGGTCAGGAACAGTCTTTTTCCATTCTGAGATACTAACTACATGAAACAAGCCCATAAAAACAACAATTTATGTTCAGAAGTCAACTCCATAAAACAAACAATACTAAACCATTTGCGTTATACAATTGCTAAAACGCCCGAAACGGCAACTGATCAAGATTGGTTTAACGCCATTGCATATACCTTAAAAAAGTGCATGACGGAACGCTGGATGGCAACCACCCATGAGTATTACCAACAAGATAGCAAGCGGGTTTATTATTTATCTTTGGAATTTCTGATGGGGCGCACTTTGATCAAAAGTATGTTAAATATGGGCGTGTATGAAAAATGTTACCAAGCTATTGATCAATTAGGGCTTTCTGTAGAATATTTGTCTGAGATTGAATCTGATCCGGCGCTTGGGAATGGTGGTTTAGGACGTTTAGCCGCCTGTTTTCTTGATTCGATGGCGACTTTGAGTCTGCCTGGGTATGGGTATGGCATCCGTTATGAATATGGCTTGTTTTTCCAGCGTTTTCAGAATGGATTTCAGGTTGAGCATCCTGACAATTGGTTGCGTTATGCCAATCCTTGGGAATTTCCACGGGCGGAAGTGTTATATCCCATCCATTTTGGTGGACAGGTAGTGGAATATCAGGATCAACAAGGGCGCAAGGGTTATCAGTGGAAGGATTCCGAGGAAATCATGGCAATGGCTTATGATACGCCTGTTCCTGGGTATGCCACCCCAACGGTTAATAATCTACGCCTTTGGGCAGCAAAAGCGTCACGCGATTTTGATTTGCAATATTTTAATGAAGGTAACTATATCAAAGCCGTAGAAGACAAAAATCATTCTGAAAATCTTTCCAAAGTCTTGTATCCTGATGATACCACTCAGATGGGGCGCGAATTACGCCTACGTCAGGAATATTTTTTTGTTTCTGCTTCTATACAGGATATTATCCGCCGCTATATTGACTATCATGATGATATCAGAAATATTGCTGATAAAGTCGCCATTCAACTCAATGATACCCACCCAGCGTTGGCTATTCCGGAATTATTGCGATTGTTGCTAGATCGTTTTCAATTATCTTGGAAAGAGGCTTGGAATATCAGTGTACGTGTTTTTGGCTATACCAATCATACTTTATTACCAGAAGCGTTAGAAACGTGGGCTGTCAGTTTATTTGAAAAACTATTACCACGCCATCTTTTGATTATTTACCAAATCAATTACGATTTTCTCAAGGAGGTGAGCTACCGTTATCCAGGAGATGTTAATGCACTACGACGCATGTCCATTATTGGTGAAGACGGTGAAAAACATATCCGCATGAGCCATCTCGCTATTGTGGGCAGCCATAAAGTCAACGGGGTGGCAAAGCTACACACCCACTTAATGAAAACCACTATCTTTGGCGATTTTGATCGCTTTTTTCCTGGTAGGATTATTAACAAAACCAATGGTATAACGCCGCGTTGTTGGCTCAATGAGGCAAATCCCGGGCTGGCGCAATTAATCAGTCAGCACATTGGCACCGATTGGGTAACCAATTTGTCGCATTTAAAGAAGCTGATACCATTGGCAAAAGATAACGCATTTTGCGCCGCTTTTATGGCTGTTAAACAGGCTAACAAGCAAAAATTGGCGACTTTTATCAAGAAAGAATTGGGTCTGAGCGTCAATACAGATTCTTTGTTTGACGTACAAATTAAGCGTATTCACGAATACAAACGGCAATTGCTTAAATTATTGCACATCATCATCTGTTACAATCATATTCGTGTCAATCCTGATATTGATCTTGTGCCACGCACCGTGATTTTTGCTGGCAAAGCGGCGCCTGGGTATGCGATAGCTAAATTGATCATTAAATTGATTAATAACGTAGCGGACGTTATCAACCACGATCCTGTGATTGGTGAGCGCTTAAAAGTGGTTTTTATTCCCAATTATGACGTTTCTAATGCGATGCGGATTGTGCCAGCCGCCGAATTGTCAGAACAAATTTCCACCGCTGGGATGGAAGCCTCTGGCACCGGCAATATGAAATTGGCACTCAATGGTGCCTTAACCATTGGTACCTTAGATGGCGCCAATATCGAAATTTGTGAAGAAGTGGGTGAGGAAAATATTTTTATTTTTGGTTTAACCGCTGAAGGCATCGTTAATCGCCGACAACGCGGTTATAATGCTTGGGATTATTATCACCGCAATGCAGAATTAAAAAAAGTTTTAGACATGATCAGTTCTGGCTATTTTTCGCAGGATGAGCCTTCACTTTTCCAACCCATTGTTGATACCCTAACCCATGACAATGATTATTTTATGGTGCTCGCAGATTATGCGGATTATATCCTTTGTCAAAACCGCGTTGATGAGCTCTATCGACAACCTGACAAATGGACGCGCAAAGCGATTTTAAATGTTGCTAACATGGGGAATTTTTCCTCAGATAGGACTATTAGTGAGTATGCAGAGGAAATTTGGGAAGTTAGGCAAGTTGAGCTGCAATAACTAAGGATAATCAGCGCACCGTAATCAAAACCAGACCTGGCAGGTCTGGTTTTTATTTTTTATTTCAAGTACTTAGAGACTTATGTATAAAAAAGTGCGCGCTGGTGTGGGAACGAGAGTACGTAACATCATGATATTGCTAAAAAGTATGGCATTGATTATAAAATATTGACTTATTCAAAACTATTTAGTATATTTTGCCAGCAAGATTTAAGAGGCTGTTTTGGAAAAAAATGAGAGAAGACTCTTTACCTTTTCAGA
>CAYFOB010000142.1:1479-8530 GCA_964344525.1 uncultured Thiomargarita sp. | reverse complement strand
CCTTTGCCATGCCAAAGTCGCTTTTGTTAAACGAGTGTTTTCACCCGCCAGCCTACCCTCACCTTGAAGAGAAACTTGGGCAGCCGTTTGGGGCAAACTCACCTCAAATTGTTTGATTTTAAAATCATCTCCATAGAGTTGGGCAATCAATTGGCTATTAATCCTTAATTTGTCAGGCAACTCTTTCCAGAAATCTTTGACAGTAATTTGAGAAGCTGATAAATTAAGTTGTGCGACTAGTTTGGGTTGCCAACTGACTTTGCCGGTGGCATTCACCGCGCCTTCTAGCAGTTTCGTGCGAAGTGATTCCACCGTAAATTGTTGCAAATTCCCGCGCCCGTTGAGCGCCATATGAGCCGGCGGAATTTGTGTGCCTGCGATTTGGGTATCTAAATCAATCTGATAATTTTGCGGAGTGCCAGATAAATTGACACGCCCCGTTTTGCTATCAACAACTGAGTCTTTACCCACTAATGGCCATTGTACGCCTTGCCATGCCAGCGTTGTTTTAAAACGAGTGTTTTCACCAGCCAATGTCCCTTCACCTTGGAGAGAAATTTGAGTCGCAGTTTGGGGTAAACTCACTTTCAATTGCTTGATTTTGAAATCATCGCCATCAAGATTGGCCAATAATTGGCTATTCACTCTTAAATTGTCAGGCCAATCTTTCCAGAAATCTTTTAGGGTCATTTTATCAGCATAAAGGCTTAACTGTGCCACTAATTTGGGCTGCCAACTCACTCGCCCAGTGGCGTTCACCACCCCATCTAAAGTCTCTGTGCGCAATTTTTTAATTGTCACCGCTTGTTGATTGCCTTGCGCAGAAATTGTCCACTCTCCTGCTGGTATCTGTTTTCCCTTCAATTTGGTGTTTAAATCAAATTGATAATTATCCAGCGTACCCAATAAGGTCGCGTGCCCTTGTTGACTGATAAAATCCTTGGCATTGAGAGGCCAATAAATTTCTTGCCATGTTAACTGCGCATCCATTTTCAACGCCCCAAGCACATCTAACACAGTCGTCGTTAAATTAATGGCCAGTGGCTGACTAACGGTGTGAGTTAAGGTCAATTTTTGCGTATCGCCATCCAAGCGCCCTTGCCCGACAACGGTGAAATCGGGCAACTTGGCTGACCAATCAAGGTTTAGTTGCACCGTATGTGGTGTCATTAAATTGACATCTCCAACGACTTTCGCATTAAACAATGGAGACTCGACTTGAAAATGCTCTAAAGACAACACAGAACTCGTCGTTGAGCGCAAATCAATATTGTCAATAACAAAAGGCTCAGCACCAGCCGTTTTGATCGTCACTTGGTGGATTTGTACATCATCAAGAGCGATTTGCATCGGTAACTCTATGTCCGGAATTTCTAGCTTTCCACTCTCTTTTTGCTGTTCCTCACTTTTGGGCAAGTCCAGTTCAACGCCGTTAATGTACAATTGTTTGACATGCAGTTTGGTGTCCCACAAAGCATAGCTATCCCAATTAAAAAGGAAAGAATCGACTTTCACCGCGGTGTCTTCATGCCGATAAGACAACCTGGTAAAGCTGACTTTATCCAGCAAGCGCCCTTCTAGGGTATCGATTTTCAATGTCCCTGGCGCCCATTGTTGGGCTTGAGCAACGATGAAACGTAAACCCGCTTCGGTGCTTATTGCCCAAACGATAACACAGATCAGTATGAGTAGCAGGAATAATATTGAGAAAAATGAATATGTTAGCCAACGTTTCATAAAAGTATTTCACTTAATTTTTACGATAAAGCCATTTGAAGAGGCGGTTTTTGAAGTTTCCTTCGCTAACAATTATAATCCGAAAAATGATAACCCAAAAGCCAATATTTTTAGAGTGCCCCTTTTCTGAAAAGGACGAAGCCAAAAAACTGGGGGCTAAATTTGACTGGACCCAAAAAAAATGGTTTATCCCCCCCAACCTTGAAGTTGAGCCGTTTGCCAAATGGTTACCCATGACAACAGAAAATTCTGAGAGTCTCACACTCAATAATTTGTTGTTAAATATTCAAAAAACCATTGCCGAACAGCATAATACCCGTTATTGGGTACGCGCTGAAGTGGTTAATGTGTCAGCGAATGTTCATGTGTACATGGAAATCGCAGACCATGACCGTGAAGGTAATGAAGTAGCTAAAGCACGCGCAACGCTTTGGAGTCATCGTGCAGACGCATTGCTTGGACGTTTTGAAGAGCAAACAGGGATGCCCTTTAAAGCCGGCATCAAAGTATTATTACAAGTGCGTGTTGAGTTTCATACCCGCTATGGTTTTTCGCTTGATGTTTTGGATATTGACCCTAATTTTACTTTAGGGGAAATGGAAGCCAAATTAAATCGTATTAGAGCACGATTGAAAAAAGAGGGGATTTACCATAAAAACCAACAATTTACAAAAGCCACAGAATTTTGCAATGTGGCGGTGATTGCGCCCCCACAAGCAGCAGGCTTAGGAGATTTTAAAAGTCAGGCAAATATATTAACAACTTTAGGATTGTGTGAATTTCATTACTACTCTGCCAGTTTTCAAGGGCAAAATACCGTAACTGAAATCCCACATGCTTTCAAATCAGTGAATCAAGCCCATAAACAATTTGATGCTGTTGTGATGATTCGTGGGGGTGGGGCTAAGGCTGATCTATTTCATCTCAACGAATATGAAATCACCAAAGCCGTTTGCATGGCACAATTGCCCGTTATTGTTGGGATTGGACACGAAAGGGATAAAACCTTATTGGATGAAGTTGCCAGCCAGGTATGTCATACACCCAGCTTGGTTATTACTTATATTGTTGGTATAATTACTCAAAATGCGCATAATGCCCAACAAAATTGGCAATCTATTGTCACCTCGATGAGTGAAAAACTGAATAAAGCAAGGGGGGGCAATGAACGACTCATTGCAACAATTCGTGAACAAACGGTCAAACTTTTGGGGGCGCAGCGACAACAATTAGCATTTTTAATGCTAACTATAAAAAATGCTAATCAAAATCAAATAAATCAAGCCCGTCATCAAATTAAATTGTTGATGGAACAAGTCTTATTGGGTGATCCAAAAACGATTTTGAATCGCGGCTATGCCATCGTCAGAAATGATCAAAATAGGGTAATCACTAGCAAGATTGTGGCTCAACAAGAAGAGTCGTTAGTGATTGAATTTAAGGATGGGTATTTAACTACAAAGCTGTGATAAGTCAATAACTACAGGGATTACTTTTAAAAAAGGATAAGTCAAAACCTAAAAAACGGGATAAAAGTGTTTTGACTTATCCTTTATTAAAAGTAATCCCTGTAGTTATTAAGGTTTTGTCGTTAAGAGCAAAAAAAAATGTCACAAAAAGCAACAACCTACAAAAAAAACTACCAAAAACTCAAAAAAATTGCCGATGCAATGCGTGACACAGACGAGCTTGATATTGATCAATTGGTTGCCATGGTCAATGAAGCCACGGAAGCATACAAAAATTGTCAAAATCGTGTAGAAGCCGTTGAAAAAGCATTGGGGTTGACCAGCGAAAAAAGTGAAAAATTATGAAAATCAACGAAGAAAAAATCACCAAACCCATCCTTATTCCACTCGGCTTGACGTTGCTTTTCTTGCTGAGCCTTTCTATTTTCAGCATTTATTGGCTCCAGCGACAGCATCTCACCCAGGAAGTTGAAGTGCATCTTAAAGAAGTGGAACGATTATTCCATATGAAATTAGAAGAAGATGCAAAGGTTTTGGAAAGCCAAATTAGCTTATTGCAACTGGACGAAAAGCTACAAAAAGCCTATCTTGCAAAAGATCGAGAGGTTTTGATGCGTCATGCAACACAGTTTTTTAAGTCTATTCATGAGAAATATCAAGTCACACACTTTTATTTTATTGATTTAGAAAAAGTTTGTTTTTTGCGTGTGCATAACCCCCCGCGTTATGGAGATACCATACCTCGGTTTACCTTGAATGAGGCAGTGCATCAAAATAGGCCTGTTTATGGTATTGAGTTGGGTAAATTTGAAACGTTCACGCTGCGTGTCGTCTATCCGTGGCGACTTAACGGTGAGCTGATCGGTTATATTGAACTTGGCAAGGAAATTGAGCACATTACACAGGCACTTAAGGAAGTTCTTAATGTTGAACTGTTTTTCGCCATCAACAAATCCTATCTTAATCGTGCAAATTGGGAAGAAGGTTTGAAAATGATGGGACGCACTGGAAATTGGACGGAGCTTTCCCAGTTTGTTATTATTGATCGCACGATGCCTTTTATGCCTCAAGAACTCCTTAAAAATATGATATGGTCCTCAGAACATAAACATCTGGTGGATCTCCTAAAAATTTCTGTCAGCAATAGATCATATCATGGTGGATTTGTGCCTTTGATGGATGCTGGCAACCGTGAACTGGGGCATATGCTTGTCCTAAATAACGTTTCTGAAAAAGAAGTTGCGCTACGAACATTATCAATCATTCTGATAACATTCTCTATTCTCATCGGTGGCGCATTGTTCGGATTTTTTTATTTTTTTATTGCTCGTATAGAATATCGGCTTCTCAAAACACACAACGAACTGAAAAATCAAAAAGAATTTTTGCAGAATATCTTGGATTCTCTTTCCCTGTCTTTTTATGTGATTAATCTGAAGGATTACACAATTGAAATAGCCAATGCGGCGGCTGGTTTTGGAACATTCTCCAAAAATGCCACTTGTTATGCCTTAGCACATAAAACCAGCCAACCGTGCGATGGCAATAAACATCCTTGCCCAATCAAAGAAATCAAAAAGACCAAAAAATCAGTCACAATTGAACACATTCATTACGACAAACAAAATAATGCGAGAAATTACGAAATTCATGCCCATCCTATTTTTGATGAACAGGGCAATCTCAAGCAAATAGCAGAATATGCGATTGATATCACAGAGCGTAAACGAGCATTGGAACAAGCACTACAGGAAAGGGAAGCACAATACTATGGCATTTTCTATGCAGCAACTGATGCTTTGATCATTTTGAATTTTGAAGGACAAATTGTAGAAGCTAATCCACAAGCCCATCAGATGTATGGATTTTCTGCTCAAGAATTCATCAAGTTATCTAGCAAAGACATCATTCATCCGGATTATTATCCGATTTTTGAATCATATATTCAAACCGCTGCTGAACTTCACACAGAATCCATTGCACTCCATAAAAATGGGACGCCATTTCATATCGAAATCAAAGGTTCTGCCTTTAATTATAAGAGTAAACCGCATTTATTAACGATTATCAGAGATATTAGCGAGCGTAAACGCGCTGAAGAGGGCATTGCCAAACGCGAACGCTATTTATATGTTTTGGTGCAACTACATCAGCAATTATTAGGGCTTAGTCAATCTCGTCGTGAAAATTATGCTGAGCTATTGGCGCTTTTAGGGCAAACCTCTGATGCAAATCGTGCAAGTCTGTTTGAAAAAAATTTTGAGGCACACTGGTCAATACATGCCCAATGGTGCGCAGCAGGTGTTGAAGCACGCAATGATAATTTTAAGGAGGTCCCCAAATTTGTTAAAATGGTGGAAAATGGTGACATTTTTTCTGAATTAGTCTCAAAAATGCCTGAACCGGATCACTCTTTTTTTGCGGTTCAAGGAATTCAATCTGTTTTGATTTTACCTCTGTTTGTTTGTGGTCAATTTGAGGGTTTTATTTGTTTTGAGAATTGTCATCGTCAATGGGAGGATTTTGAAATTCATCTATTGCAGGTTGCGGCTTCGTCTATCGCCTTACACAAAGAACAACACCAAGCGGTGGACAGCATGCTAAAACAAAAAAACTTCCTTGATTCCGTTATTGAAAACATTCCAAACATGGTTTTCGTGAAGGATGCAAAGAACTTGCAGTTTATACGTTTTAACAAAGCTGGTGAAACACTGATAGGTTATCCCAAAGACGAATTAGTTGGTAAAAATGACTATGACTTGTTTCCAAAAGCAGAAGCGGATTTTTTTGTGAGCAAAGATCAAGATGTGCTAACTAACAAAAAACTTGTTGATATTCCAGAAGAAACGATACAAACGCGGCATCAGGGAACAAGAATACTGCATACACGAAAGCTTCCTATTTTAGATAAACAGGGAGAACCGCAATATCTGTTGGGAATTTCAGAAGATATTACAGAACATAAACAAATGGAAATAAACTTGGCACAAGCCAAAAATGCCGCAGATGCCGCTAACCGTGCCAAAAGTGAGTTTTTGGCTAGCATGAGCCACGAAATCAGAACGCCGCTGAATGGTATTTTAGGCTTTGCCCAAATTCTTAAACGTGATAAAAGTTTAGGTACCGAACAACAAAATGCCATCCACACCATTACACAATCTGGTGAGCACTTGCTGGTTTTGCTCAATGATATTTTGGATATGGCTAAAGTTGAAGCGGGAAAAATGGAACTGGGCTCAACAGATTTTCATTTTAAAAATTTTCTCAATGGCATTGCTGACATCATTCAAATTCGCGCCCAACAAAAAGGAATTAATTTTACCCGTGAATTTATGTCAGATTTGCCTCTCGCAGTGAGCGGTGATGATACCCGATTACGCCAAGTGTTAATCAATCTGCTTGGTAACGCTATTAAGTTCACCGATGAAGGTTTCATCAAATTTAAAGTCAATCGGCATGAAGATCAAATCCGTTTTCAGATTGAAGACACAGGGTATGGGATTGCCCACAAGGACTTAGAAAGCATTTTTCAACCGTTTCACCAAGTCGGTTGTCAAAAATCGAAAACTGAAGGGACAGGATTAGGTTTACCGCTTTGCAAAAAACTGGTAGAAATGATGGGGGGTAAACTCTCTGTCAAGAGTACGCTTGCCAAAGGTAGCCTATTTTGGTTTGACTTAACACTACAGGAAACGATTGGGGGGCGCGAACTTGATAATGCACCTAAACAAATTATTGGATTTAAAGGTGAATCACGCAAAATTTTGGTGGTTGATGATTCAAAAACCAATCGAGCAGTATTGGAACATTTGCTTTCACCCTTGGGCTTTGAAATATTAGAAGCC
>CAYFOB010000142.1:0-1469 GCA_964344525.1 uncultured Thiomargarita sp. | reverse complement strand
GTCAGGAAGGGGTTGAAAAAGCCTTGACAGAACGACCCAATTTGATTCTAATGGATCTAATTATGCCTATTATGGATGGCTTTGAAGCCACCCGCCAGATACGCCAATCACATCAACTCAAAGACGTTGTGATTTTTGCGGCTTCAGCCAGCGTCTTAAAACCGCACCAAGAAGAAAGTTTGTCTGCGGGTTGTAACGCTTTTCTTGCTAAACCCCTACAAACCGATGACTTGCTGGAAAAAGTGGGGGAATACTTGAAATTGGAATGGACATTTGACACAGAGTTAGAAAAGCCTTTGCAAACAACAGATGATGTAGAACAACCATTGATTGTCCCCCCCACAGAAATTGTTAAAACCTTGTACCATTTCGCCAGACAAGGTAATGTGGGTAGCATTATGGAACAAGCTAGCCAGTTAAAAGAAACGGATCATAAATTCAAACCATTTGCCGCGGAATTGTTGCGATTAGCGGATGAATTTCAAGTCAAAAAAATTCGAGAATTTCTTGAACCTTATGTGCAAAATGATTAGATAATAAATATGAAAAATATAAATAAAGGCACCTTGCTCATTGTGGATGATGTCCCTGCTAATTTAGGGGTACTTTTTACCTATTTACGAGAAATCGGTTTTAGCGTTTGTGTTGCTGAAAATGGTAACGATGCCTTGGAGCAAATAGCATACGCTGAACCAGATGTGATTTTGCTGGATGTGATGATGCCGGGTATAGACGGTTTTGAAACTTGCAGTCGCCTGAAAGCCGATGAAAAAACCCGTGACATCCCAGTGATTTTTATGACCGCCTTGTCCGAAACGGTGGACAAAGTCAAGGGTTTTAACATTGGGGCTGTTGATTACATTACCAAACCTGTTCAACAAGAAGAAGTGTTAGCGCGTGTGACTACACACATGACTTTAAGGCAGCAACAAAAAACACTTGAACAACAAAAACAAGAATTACAACAACAAAACAGTGAGTTGGAGGCTTTTGCTCACACAGTGGCTCATGATCTTAAAAACCCCTTGGGTGTGATCATGGGGTTTAGCAACCTTCTCAAAAAAGTTTTGAAACCCTCAATAGGCTCAAATCTGCTGAAATATTTACAAAATATTGAACAAGCTGCTAAAAAGATGGCTAATATCATTGATGCTCTGCTTTTACTGGCGAGTGCGCGTAACCAAGAAGTCAAAATGGAAACGCTTGATATGGATCAAATTATTGCAGCCGTACAGCAACGTTTAGCAACCATGATTGAAGAACATCAAGCCGAGATTGTCACACCAACAACGTGGCACACAGCACTAGGCTATGCGCCTTGGATTGAGGAAGTTTGGACAAATTATGTCAGCAATGGCTTAAAATATGGCGGTAGACCACCATGTTTGGAATTGGGATCCACACCTTTAGCCAATAACCGATACATTTTTTATTAACAAATATTAACAAAAGTTGCTATTTACTAATAA
>CAYFOB010000141.1:3214-8537 GCA_964344525.1 uncultured Thiomargarita sp. | reverse complement strand
CTTTTGACGGCTATGAAAACCGAAAATCTGAACGTTCTGAGTATATGTTATATGTTACTAAAGATATGACTTTTATGATGTCATTGCTGTACTATTTTGGAGTGTTAAGTTTAGCCGGTGAAACCACTTTTGGAGAATTGGTTTTAAAAATTCCCAATTTGGTGGTGCGAAAACTTTACGTCGAACGAATACGGGATATGTTTTTACCCTCACATAAAGATTTAAATGCCGCGCAAATGGCGGCAAAAAGTTTATATCAAACAGGTAACATGCAGCCCTTATGCCAGTTTCTTGAGGAAAAGTACTTTAAAGTATTTGACAAATAAGTCAAAAGCATGCGTGCCGTTTCTATTCGATTTTGACTTATCCCTTATTAACTGATGTTACGCAGCTTTCTTCCCCTGAGAATAACTACAAGGATTATATTTAAAAAAGGATAAGTCTTGCGCCCTCTCCGAGCTGGGGTTTGTCCTGAGGTGTTAAATCTGGGTTGATTTTTCCTGTTTTTTTTCACCCTGTATTTTCGCTCAAAAAAAAAGCCACAAATACCATTTCTTAAAGAAATGGTATTTGTAGTTGGCTTAAAAATAGGGTGAAAAAAATTCCGCGTGCATTGACTCAAATTTAACTCCCCAGGTTTATCCCTTCTTAAATATAATCCTTGTAGTTAGTCACGGTTTTTACAAATCCGAAAACTTTTTATCCCTTTATAACCACACCTGCATCACCGAAAGAAGCTGTTCAACTTCAACTGGCTTTGTCAAATAGTCATTTGCCCCAACAGCGAGGCTTTTTTCACGATCTTCTTTCATGGCTTTAGCAGTGAGCGCAATAATGGGTAATTGCTTAAATTGTTCTTGGGCGCGGATGGTTTTTATTGTTTCATAACCGTTCATGACTGGCATCATCAAATCCATTGAGGGTTATTTTTCCAAAATTTTTAGGGCATCTTGACCATTGGCAGCTTTGTAAACTTTAAGCCCATTTTTTTGGAGAACATGGGAGAGCGCAAAAACATTTCGCATGTCATCATCAACAAGGAGAATTTTTTTGCCCTTGATAAGCGGCTGCTCGCTTTCAACGACTAACATTTGTTTGTTGGTGATCAATGCTTTAATTTTAGAAAAAACACCGGCCAAATCTTCTTCGCTCACAGGCTTGGTTAAACAGCCAATTGTACCTTTATGGAAAATTTTGTGTGGGCAATCTTCAACAGAGATGATATGCACCGGCATATGAAGTAAATTCATGTTATCTTTTAACTGATTAAGCACATGCCAACCATCAATTTGAGGGAGCATGATATCCAAAATAACGGCATCTGGTTTATATTTTTCAGCGATTTCTATGCCAGTTTGACCATCAGAACAATGAAGACATTTAAACCCATTTTTATGTGCAAAATTGTATAGAATTTTGGCAAAATTCAAATCATCTTCTATAAACAAAATAACTTGATCATTTTCCTCAATTGTGTCTCGATCATCATCAATGTGGGGAAATGGGATACTATCGTTTGGCAAAACCAGTGGAGTTTTTTCTTCGTGAGCTGTTTCTTTGGGAAGATAAAGCGTAAATGTCGAGCCTTGTCCTTCTACACTACTTATTTGAATTTCACCCCCTAAGAGTTTTGTCAATTCTCGGGAAATAGAAAGTCCTAGCCCGGTGCCTCCATAATTTCTGGAAATACTGCCATCCACTTGTTGAAAAGCTTCAAAAATGTCTTGTTGTTTTTCCTTTGGGATACCAATGCCAGTATCAATCACAGAAATGGCAATTGCTTGTTGTGGTTCCAAGCTATAAAGCGTGGTTTTTGGAGTGGGTAGATGAAAATCTACGGCGATGCGACCCTTTTTTGTGAATTTAATGGCATTGGATAACAAATTTTTAAGTATCTGATTGACTCTTTGTATATCTGTCTTAATGAAAGTCGGTAAATTTTGACTCAGATTGACATCCAATGTTAATCCTTTGTGATCAACAATCTGTTTGAAGTTGAAAGTGATAGATTGGGCAATTTCAGATAAATTAACTTTTTCAATCGTGAGACTCATCTTTCCAGCCTCAATTTTGGAAAGATCAAGTATTTCATTAATCAGTGCCAACAAGTCTTTACCACTGCTATGGACTATTTGTGCGGCTTCAACTTGAGCCTTGCTTAAATTGCCTTCCTCATTTTGGCTCAGTTGTTGAGAAAGAATCAGCATACTGTTCAAAGGTGTCCGCAGTTCGTGGGACATATTAGCCAAAAATTCTGACTTATATTTGCTGGATTTTTCCAATTCATTGGCTTTCATTTCGATATCGCGCCGTGCATTTTCAAGCGCTAAATTCGCAGATTGCAAATTTTCTTTTTGTTTTTCAAGCTTTTCTTCATTAGCTTTTAAAATAGCTGCATGTTCTATTAATTCTTCATTGGTTAATCTTAATTCTTCCTGTTGAGATTGTAATTCTTCAGCCTGCGTTTGGCTTTTTTCCAACAATTTTCTCAGTTGCTTATGTGATTGCGCTGAATTGACAGAAATCGCAATATTTTCCATAACACTCGTCAAAAATTCCAACGCTGTCTCAGAAAAATAGTGAAAAGCAGCCAGTTCAATCACACCTTTGAGTGTTTTTTCATAAACAAAGGGTATAGCAACGACATTACGCGGAATCGCCTCACCAATTGCTGAAATAATTTGTGTGTAATCTTTTGGAAGATTGGTGATTAAGATCATTTCTTGTTCTAGGGCAGCCTGTCCTATCAAACCTTCGCCAATTTTAAAGCAATCGTTGAGACTTTTGCGTTTATTAAATGCATAACTGGCAGCAATTTTTAATTCTTCATTTTTTTCATCGTATAAATAGAAAACCCCCGTTTGTGCATCCAAATATTTCGCCAAAAAAGTAATCACATGCCGACTCAAGACAAAAATCTCTTGATCACCACGCATTATTTCGCTTAATTCATTTTTCCCTGTTTTAAGCCAATTCTGTTTTTGGTTTTCTGCTGAGATATCACGCAACCTTTGAGTCATTTTTTCCAGGGCGATACCCAAAATGTCTTGATCACTTCGGGGTGCAATATTGGTCATATAATCTCCATTGGAGATTCGATTCACTTGCGAAATCACGTTTGAGCGAACATCAAGCATGGTGTTTATTGACATTGCGAGCAAATCATGTTCACTTTTTATTTCAATTTTACGGGGTTTATAATTCCCTTCTGCAATCGCTTGAGAAATTTCAGTAATCTTTCGCAAACGTTGACTCACCTCAGCAAATGCTTGTCCCAATTCATCTTGATCAGAAAGCCGTTTCACAGGATTGTTATAATTTCCAGTCGCTATCGCGTTAGCTTGCGCTATACTATTTTTCATGTTCTTTTTTAAGAGACCTGCAGAAATGACAAGCGCTCCTATTTCATCATTTTTCGAATATTTAATCTCATCTTCAACCATTTTACCTTGGGCAAGGATTTTCAAATGTTCATTAACCGCTAATAAGGGCTTTATTAAGCGTTTAGTAAAATAGAAAATTAACAACAATAAGACAATACCAAGCAATAATGCGCTCAAACTTAGCCACCATTCAAGTTGTCTTATTGGCTCAAAGATTTCTTGATGCTCCATTTCTGCAATAACTGCCCAAGTTGTATTACCAATGTTTAAGGATGTGTAAGCTGAAAGGACTGTTGCATCACGATAATTTTTAATGATTTTTGTCCCCGTTTCACCATAAAAAACAGCACGAGTGGCTTCTGTGTTCACCACACCTTTTAAATAATCTACAGGATCAGCCTTAGAACGTTTACCAACGATATAGGTTTCACCAGTTTGACCCATGCCAGCACGTTCTTGCATAATTTGATTAATCCCTTTATTACTCAATTGTAAAGCCACCACTAATTCAATTTTGTTATTGTGAAATAACGGTTGGGCAAGAAAAGCGGTGGGTTCACCAAAACGAGGAGTGTCAAAATCAGTCATAACAAACGTTTTGCTTTGTAAAACTTTTTGAACCAATTGATCCAAGTGTGAATAACCACCATTTGCAGGCTTAACGGTGTAAAAAATTTTACCGTTAGGATGAATTAAAAAAAGATCAAGGTAATCAGATTGGCGAATATAATGAGCGAAAAAATCTTCGTGTTCAGCAAGCCATTTGGGCGAAGCCTTGAGTTTAACTAGCATACTTAAAAGTACATTCATGTCCGCCCGACGTTCTGCAAAAAAAGCCTCAAGTTGTGCCTTTTTAATTTCCCGTACACTTTCAAGGTGACTTAACGTTTGATTTTTGAGTGCTTCTCTGCTTTGAGAAAGGGAAAAAATCTCCATCATCATAGCGGGAATAAAACTGATTGTTAGTGCAGTGAGTAATATTTTTGTGCGAATTTTCATGTTTTTTTATAAAAAGTTGAGGGGGGAAAGTATTATTTTTTCAATAATCGCTATTTGTGTGGTAACCCTGATATAATTTGCATTGATATATTCCATTTGCATAGGACTGATTTTATGGTTATCTTTGAACACAGCAGCCCTGGACGTTCCACAACATCGCAATATCCCGCTCATCGTCCTGAAATCACAGATATTCATACCAAATTTCTGCGTAAAACGCCCCCAAAGTTGCCCGAAGTGTCAGAGATGCAAGTTGTTCGCCACTACACACGCCTCTCGCAAAAAAATTTTTCTATTGACACGCACTACTATCCGCTCGGCTCTTGCACGATGAAATATAATCCGCGTGCATGTAATACCCTAGCCATGTTGCCCAACTTTTTATCCCATCACCCTGCCACGCCAGAATCATTGAGCCAAGGTGTGTTGGCTTGTTTGTATGATTTGCAAGAGATTCTTAAAGAAGTCACCGGGATGAAAGCGGTTTCCTTGGCACCAGCTGCTGGCGCGCAAGGTGAATTTGCTGGAGTTGCAATGATACGCGCTTATCATGATGCCCGTGGCGATATGCAACGCACCGAAATGTTAGTACCCGATGCCGCTCATGGTACGAATCCTGCATCAGCCGTGATGTGTGGTTATAAAGTGCGTGAAATTCCGACTAACGCTGAGGGCGATGTTGATCTTGCAGCACTACAAAATGTGGTTGGACCCCAAACCGCCGGGATTATGTTGACTAATCCTTCTACGCTCGGTGTTTTTGAACGACAAATGAGTGAGATTGCTAAATGTGTGCATAAAGCGGGCGGCTTGTTATATTACGATGGCGCCAATCTCAACGCAATTTTGGGCAAAGTGCGCCCCGGTGATATGGGTTTTGATGTTATTCATATTAATTTGCATAAAACCTTTTCAACCCCGCACGGTGGGGGAGGTCCTGG
>CAYFOB010000141.1:908-3203 GCA_964344525.1 uncultured Thiomargarita sp. | reverse complement strand
AATCTGACTGCCCACAAACAATAGGGCGCATGTTGGCGCATGCGGGCAATATTGGTGTCATTTTGCGGGCTTACATTTATGCGCGTTTACTTGGGCGCGACGGAATGGCAAGAGTGGCAGAATTTTCGACCTTAAATGCCAACTATTTGCAAGCAAGTCTGGCTAAGGCGGGATTTGATATGGCTTTTCCCCAACGCCGTGCCAGCCATGAATTTATTTTGACACTCAAACGTCAAGCCAAACAGCAAGGTGTCACGGCAATGGATTTTGCCAAAGCCTTTTGTGAAATCCAAAAAGAAGCCGAATCGACACCTGAAACACTGAAACATGCACCCGACAGTTTGCCTGTGCGGCGTTTGGATGATGTAAAGGCAGCGAAAGAATTGGATATTGTCTGGAAAAAGTTATGAATCAACAAACTGGTTTGATCCGATTAGTAAAAGCTTTTGGTTATTCTATGGCTGGTTTTAAGGCGGCATGGGTTAATGAAGCCGCCTTTCGCCAAGAATTTTTTTTAGCAATTGTATTAATGCCTTTAGCTTTTTGGTTGGGTGACACTGGTGTTGAACGCGCATTACTCATCAGTTGTTTATTGTTAGTATTGATAACGGAGTTGCTTAACTCTGCCATTGAAGCTGTGGCAGATTCTGTGACTCATGAGCTGCATCCGTTGATTAAACGTGCTAAAGATGTGGGTTCAGCGGCGGTATTTCTTGCCTTGTGTTATACGGTTTTGATGTGGGGATTGGTTATTTTTTGTTGCTAAAGCTAGTGGTGCGAAGATTCGAGGAAGGTATTCCCAAGCAGGTGCTTGCTTGGGAACTATAGAATGAGCCAAAACCTCTGAGGTTTGGAAACCTCAGAAGTTAAGGTACTTTATTTTACCACAGTAGTGGGTTCTGCATCTTGAGCGGTTGCTGTAAAGTCTTTGTTGTTTCCGGCTGAAATATCAACCTTGAAAGTATGTACCTTTGCAGCCAATCTGGAGTTCGTTGTTAGCTTGATCTTAAAGTCAACACAATGTCTACCTTTCAGCTTCGTATCGAACTGGAATTCAACCTTGTCTTTGCTACCGAAAAATTCCTTCTTATTCCGAATGCTGTTATAGTGGCTATCTTTGATCTTCGCTCCAAATTCCAGAGGCGCTTCGTCCTCAATATATCTAAATCGATACACATAAATTTCGTAATTATCGATTGCAGAAGGCTGATCAAAGGCCGTTCTGAAGGCAAACTCAAAGGCATTCTTTATATTGTCTTTGGGACCGGCCTGATTACAAACGGTTAACCCATAAGTCAGCAAACTATTGTTTGTCATATTATAAGGATCAGGCTTATCAGTCATATCAGCCAACATGGCATAGCTGGTGGTAGAGGTAGCACTTTCCGCAATATCGCAATCACATTCAGATTTGGCTTGGACCTCAACTTGCGCGCTACCCGAAGCCTTTGGTAATTCTTGTTCCACATCAAAGGTCATGGTGCGCCCAGCGCCCAGTTGAGGCACATTCCAGCTCACTTGACCACCTCTGCGTACCCCATTACCACTAATGTCATTCAATTCAAATTCCTGCGGGCGATTTCTTGATGTCTTATGGGAAAATTTTGCTACCACATCCACATTTTGCGCGGCGCGATTACCTTTATTAACCAAAGTAATCTGCCAGGGAACGGTACGGTCACCACTTTCAAGCGCCGGTGAATTGACGGAGACTTCCATATCAGAGCTAGTGACATTGATCTTAGGAATATTACTTTCCACTTCAAACTCAGGATTTAGCGATTTAGCTTGAGCAGAAGTCCCTACGTTGCTGGCTACACATTCAGCACGCAATTGACGGCTCACAGGACGACTGGTTTCTCCACCCTGCAGCGTTTTTTGGCCGCTAGAGCTCAACGCAGTCTCAGGATCAACACTCTTGTATATCTCAGGATTTTTGAAGGAAGATAGCCCGTTGTGAATGAGCAATGGGGCATCCAAATCATCGCTAATTTTGATGTTGGAAATATTTGCGGCCCCCGTATTTGTTGCCCGAATATTAACACCAAAAGTACAATATTCTGGGTTTCTTGGTTGACATTCTAAGCAGGGTTCTTGGGTGAGGCAAGTATCATGGTCTTTAGCAACCACATTACCACGATAATGCCTTGCATCACAAAGCTTGGGATACTTAGGCACACTGCCCCCAGGAGGAACAGGCTGATTGTTGAAGATAAATTCCTTAACCAGTTTCAAGTCCACAATAGGGAGACCTTGACAAAAGCCCAAGTCGTAGGCAGCGACGGTGCAATAGCG
>CAYFOB010000141.1:0-811 GCA_964344525.1 uncultured Thiomargarita sp. | reverse complement strand
CCTGAAAATTCGTTGGACCACTGACGGGATCGGGGGTTGCACGCAAATATTCAAAGTCTTGGGTAGAGGGAAGAATCTCATGTACAATCACATCCAACAAAATGCGATCCTTGGTGGTATTGGTCACTTTGATTGTGTACTCAAGACGACTGTTAGCCTTTATTTTGTTTGGGATACCCAGTTTTTCCACTTTGACAACACTACCCCTTGTCTCATTGGTAGGCAATAGTAATTGTTCTTGTGCATAAACTGATGGAATAACAAAAGCCCCCAAACTCAAGGCAATGAGCCAAAAGCGTAGGGTAAATATAGGATGAGCAAACATCTAAATAATAACTCCTTCAATTAATTGACGACATTGATACAATGTTGTTGTGACAATTTTTAAATTTTATACCGATTTAAGCTATAAATCAATAAGTTTATCTTAAATTGGTATAATTAATAATTAAATAAGGGCTAGATGAAAAATAACAACCGCTTCTAAAAATCTATTACTAGAGTTGTCCGAAAATAAAAAATCAAAACCTGACCTGGCAGGTTTTTATTTTCGGACAACTCTATTATCCCCTAGCATTTTACACGTACATATAAAATGGGTTGCATAGAATAAATTATCAAATATTATCAAATTTATCAATATTGCAACTTTATCAATTATTTAAATAATATCATAAATTATTTCATGGTTTATTAAAATTTTTAAAGCCTTAATAAAAATTAATTATTTGAACTGTGATTTATGTGATTGATATGATTATTAAGAGGCTGTTTTGGAAAAAAATGAGAGAAGACTCTTTACCTTTTCAGA
>CAYFOB010000140.1:0-8563 GCA_964344525.1 uncultured Thiomargarita sp. | reverse complement strand
CCCAAGCAGGAGCTTGGGAACGAGAGTGCGTAACATCAGTTATTAAAAGTAATCCGTGTAGTTATTCATGGGTTTTAGAAATAGGCTGCGTAACGTCAGTTATCCTTTAAAAATCTTAGTTGTTCTAAAAGGAGAAAAAAAACATGTTGGAATTTCCTTATGGAGTTAGCGATTTTTATCAACTGAGAACTGATCATTATTTTTATGTGGATCGTACTTCGCATATTCCATTAATTGAAAGAGCAGGGCTACAATTGTTATTCCTACGCCCAAGACGATTTGGAAAAACGTTACTTTTATCAATGTTGGAAAATTATTATGATGTGGCAAAAGCTGATAAGTTTGATAAATTGTTTGGAAATTTGGCAATAGGACAAAATCCGACTCCCAAACATAATAAATACTTTGTGATGACTTGGGACTTTTCAAATGTCAGTCCTGAAGGAGATGCACGCGACATTCGACTGAGATTACATCGCTATGTGAATCGTTGTATTCAAGATTTTGCTGACAACTACCAAACGTTACTTTCTAAAGAAATTCACATCGAACCGGATGATGCCGTTGATTCTTTTCTTTCACTTTTGAGTGTTGTGAGAAAAACACCCTACCGCCTTTATTTGTTAATTGATGAATATGACAATTTTGCTAATGAAGTTTTGATGGTAGGGGGTGAAATCAGTCAAAGTCGCTATAAAGCTTTACTGTCGGCTGAAGGTTCACTCAAAGCTATTTTCAAAGCGGTGAAATCCGCCAGTAGTGGGCGAGGTTTAGAGCGAGTTTTTATCACAGGTGTCTCTCCCGTTCTGATGAGTGATATTACCAGCGCATACAATGTCGCAGAAGACATTTATTTGCTACCAGAATTTAATGATTTGTGTGGCTTTCGAGAGTCAGAATTGTTATCTTTTTTAACTCAAATCGTCAAAGACTGTAAACTAGAACGAGACAAGATACAAGATGCTTTAGGAGTCATGCAATATTTTTATAATGGTTACAGCTTTAGTGAGCTCGTTAATGAATTGATTTATAACCCAACCTCAACGCTTTATTTTCTCAAACATTTCCAACATTATTGTCGATTTCCACGCCTGATGTTGGATAACAACTTGGCGACTGATTTGGGCAAACTTTCTTATGTTTCTAGTTTACCTCATGGTGAAACCATTCTCTATCAAGCGCTAAATGAAAATCCGCCTTTAAGTATCAAACAATTGGTGAGCCGTTTTGGTGTTAATGAAATGTTAAAAGCAGATAGCATCTTTCTCATTTCTTTGCTGTATTATTTAGGAGTTTTGACTTTTAATGGAGAAACCCTGATTGGAAAACTACGCTTCAAAATCCCAAATTTAGTGATACGAAAACTTTATGTGGAGCGGTTGTTTGAGAATTTTTTGCCCATTGAGAGCGAACGTGTTCAAACTCGTGACATAGTGGAAGAATTTTATCAAAGTGGTGATTTACAAGCACTGTGTGATTTTATGGAACAGCGTTTTAAGGTATTTGATAATCGCGATTATGGTTCAGCAAATGAATTAACGGTAAAAACCGCTTTTTTGACGGTGCTGTTTGATGATGTTTTTTACATCATGGATTCTGAATTGCCATTGCAACGGCGCTATGCCGATTTAACTATGATTCGTCGCCCAGAACAACGCAATTCTTCTCTTTATGACTTTATCTTGGAATTTAAATATTTAAGCTTATCTGGTGTGGGATTGACTGGTGAGGAAGCCAAAAAACTCACGATTAATGAACTCAAAGCTTTAGCACCTGTGAAACAACAATTTTCCCAAGCAAAAAAGCAACTGCGTGATTATCAAACTCGTTTGGCCTCCAAATATGGGGATTCTTTGCAATTGCAATTGATTAGCGTGGTGGCGGTGGGTTTTGAGCGGGTGGTGTGGGAAAAAGTGTTATCTTGAACTGTGATTTATGTGATTGAGATGATTATTATGAGGGGGCTAATGCGGATTTTTTCGTCAAATCAATCACATAAATCATAAGAATCACAGTTCAAAAATTTCTATTTGACCTCAAATGTCACCTGCCCTGTCACCCATTCAACATTCTTCATATGCGCCACCCCCCGCAGTCCTTGCATTGCATTCACCAAAAGATGTCCTAATGGAGTCGAAGCGCGGGTTTGAAATTTTTCTTGCTCCAATAACAACACATCAAAAGGGCGAGTGCTGGTGATTAATTTGAGGGTTTCTTCACCACTTTGAACCACCATTAACATGCCTTTATCACCCAGCTCCCACTTTTCTCCCGCCTTGATACGGGCAGATTCCATATTTTCTGTTCCAACAGGAAAAATTGTGGAAATCGCACCATCTGCACCAATATTGATCAGATAAGAGTAATAATCTTGATCAGATTGATTATGCAAAGTAAAAGTGAGAATATCATTTTTGCTCAGATCCCCAATTTTTTGCAAAGAAATGGGTCCCCTCATCTCATGCAAACCCAATCCATGGGGCAATTCCACACAATTCGCACCATTTGGACAAATTTTGACGGGCGTGTGCAGATAGCTTTGCACTAGCACCGGTGATGTGGCGCCGTGAGGATGGCTTTCGAGTGCTTTGATTTCGCGGATACGCGCTAACTTATTCAAATTTTTTTGTAATAATTCAAGTCCTCTGCTTGGCTTATGAAATTGAATTTGCAAATTATTATATAATAAGTGTTGCTCCGGTGTCAGTACCCACAATTCAGGCGGTTGATTGGGAAAGGATTTTGGCAAAGCATCGTTTTCATAAATGGGTTGCCCATTTTTTCGTTTAGGGCGCAAGAGCTGCAAACGCAAATTAGCATTGTAGGGATCATCTGTCAGCGTGTAACCAGGAATTGCTTGCGTACCAGCATCGGGATCAGGTATAAAGGCTGCTCGTATCTTTTGCAACAGTGGCTGATCTTTTCCATCAGGGTAGTCAGCAGACAAGTACACCTTGATGGGATCAAAATGATAAGCATGGCTTTTTTCGACCACTAAATCATTGCGCTTAAACGTGCCCAGGGTGATTTTACCTGAACTCTTAAATGCTTCAACTTGGGTAATTTCAAGCTGTGGTAAATTGTTAGACGCTTGGGGCTGATACAAGTGATAAACAGAACCAACAGTTACACCCGCCATTGCGCCAGCTTGAATTTCTACCCTTTCCCCTTCCACTTGAGTCACCGATATCGTCTTTGCCAGCGGTGCAAAATCACCTCCAAAGACTTGCCGATTACGTTCACCTTCCATTTGTGGCATTTGCGCTTGCCCATACTTTGATACGACTGGCGTATAAGCCCGTTTAAACACATCAGACCAAGTTTCCCCAACTTGCGCTTGTCGCAAAGCTTTGGCCCAGTTCCAAGTGAATAATCCATATTGTTTGCCATCGGTGCCAATTGTTTCGGCAGCTAATTCATCATCTCGTGCGGCGCCAACATGGATACCTTGATATTTGTCAAGTTGGGTATAAGTTATCTTGCCCAAGGGATGAGAACGATCATCTCTTGTCAATCCACGACTGATGGGGGCTTTACCCCGAGTGACGGTGGCAGAGTGACAAGAATCGGAAACAAATATCACTTGGTCAGTTTTGGCATAAATCGCGGCTAACCAGGCATTGATTTCATCATCCAACACGTCATACTTGTCTTTACCTGTTGTCCCTTCGACACGACTGCCATAAGATACCCACGTTTGGTCGTAGCCACTTCGCTCATCACCGTTTAAATCTGGCACTTGAGAGCCATGACCAGAGTAATGGGTGTAAACAAAATCACCGGGTTTAACCCGCTTAGCCAAGGCCTTGAAGGCCTTTTCAATACCTGTATGGGTGGCTTGCTCATCTAAAAGGATAAATCCTGATCTTGAAAACCAAACTGTGTACGCAGAACGCCTTTAGTCAATTCCACGTCGTTGATCGCGCCTTTGAGGGGGGAAATAGGGGGGCGGTAATTTTCGATACCAATGAGCAAGGCGTGTTTGTTACCTGGCAAATCACCTGTAGATCGTGAAATTGGTTTGGAAGCGGGCGCATTCTTTGATCCAATTGGCTGTTGACCTTTTTTGACGCTCAAGCAGCCTGGTATAAAAAAAATCAATATTACGATATGTAATATTGATAATATTTTGGGCATATCTTTTTGTCCTTTGTTTGATAAAATTGTTTAGATTAAACGTACTTTCTGTGAAAATCTATTCACCAAAAAATGATAGTATAACTCAAGTTATCAAAACCGCGAATAACTACAAGGATTACAATGGCGTTTTTTTCAAGAGGAAACTAACATGCACCACAAGCGACTGATTATATTGCTTGCAATCATGCTGAGCGCTTGCAATACAGAAACCCCGCTGGTTAAAGACGATATGATGGTCACCTCGGGAGATGCCAACGGATTTTTGATTGTAGATTGTCTTTTGCCAGGTCAAGTCCGTAAGCTGGGTAGAGTCTCCACCTACATTACCCAACGCCGCCCGATTAAAACTGCAGCTGCCAATTGTGAATTTAGGGGAGGCGAATATGTCGCTTATGATCGCGCTGACTACAAAACCGCCATAAAAGTATGGCTTGCTGCCGCACAAGGCGGTGATGCTAAAGCGCAAACCTATGTGGGTGAGGCCTATGAAAAGGGGTTAGGCATTCCACCCGATTATGAAAAGGCTGCACAATGGTATCAAAAAGCAGCTGATCAAGGCTATGCCAGTGCCCAAATGAATCTAGGATTTCTCTATGAAACCGGTTTAGGGGTCGAGCAAGATTCGGTCATGGCGGCCAAATTGTATCGTCAAGCCGCAGGATTACCGGAAAAGAGGGGAAAGGATACCAGCAATGACGATTTGGAACGATTATACGCAGAAATTGCCTCATTGCGTGGGCAGTTACGTGAAACCCAAGACAAATTACATGAGACTGAAGCGCAACTCAAGGAGCAAGATGAGGCAGCCGTTTTGCGCAAGCAGTTGCGCCAAACGGAGCAACAGTTACAAAAATCACAGGCTAAGCTGGACAAGGAGTGTCGTACTCGTGGCAATGTTTTGCGTTTTTGTGAGGACTCACAAGCAAATGATCATGTCGACTTGCCGTTGGGTAAATATCATGCCCTGATTATTGGCAATAATAAATATCAACATTGGCCCAATTTAAAAACGGCAGTTCATGATGCCAAAACGGTTGATGAATTGCTGAGGCAGCGTTATGGCTATGAGACAACCGTATTATTAAATGCTAACCGCTATCAAATCCTTGAAGCACTCAACCAATTACGTAAGCGTCTCACTGAAGAGGATAATTTGCTCGTTTATTACGCAGGGCATGGAGAGTTGGATAAAGTCAATCAACGAGGACATTGGGTACCGGTGGATGCCACCGAAGACAGTACTACCAATTGGATTTCCAACATACAAATCACCGATATACTCAACACGATGAGTAGTAAACATATTTTAGTCGTCGCGGATTCTTGCTATTCAGGGGCAATGACTCGCTCATCACTGACGCGCTTGGAGGCGGGCATGACTTCTCAAAAACGCTTGAAATGGATTAAGACGATGTTAGAAAAACAGTCACGCACAGCTTTGACTTCAGGAGGGCTTAAGCCAGTATTAGACAGCGGTGGTGGGCAACATTCTATTTTTGCCAAGGCGTTTATTGACAGCTTAACAAAGAATACTGAAATTTTAGAGACTTATAAATTGTATCAACAAGTATCGACTTTAGTCAGTGACGCGGCTGGTGGTTTTGAACAAGTGCCAGAATATGCACCGCTCAAGTATGCTATGCATGAAGCGGGAGAATTTTTCTTTGTGCCTGTAGGAGGGCAAGCAAAATAGTTGCTAGGTGCTAAGAGCCTGTTCAAAATCTTTTGACATGTTTTGTAGGGTGACCTTTTGGGGGCAACTGGTGCGTAGGACGCACCCTACAACTCACATTCACGGCTCTCTCAAAAGATTTATTTTGTCCACGCTGTTATGGTATCTCTTGATAAAAAAATTATACGTGTAAGACATTACACTTCACCATACGGGTTAGCAGGGATTATTAAAGATTGTGCAATCGCTCCGTCTCGTAGTGGCGGAGTTGATGTAGAATTACAACTTTTTGGTACAACGAGACTTGGACGAATAGATAGTCCAATACGCAGAACTGGTGCTGCTGGTGAAGGCGCTTATGTTGAATTTGACGCTTATCCCGATTATGATAATATAATACTCACTCCTTATGTTGGACCATCAAACACGGCAACTATTGTAACCCCAATACCACTTTCTCTAACCAGTCGTCATGCAAAATATGTTGAGCGTTCATGGTGGCAAAAATTCTGGGACGAGTTATTTAGAGAAATATAATGCAGTAACAAGAAACTATCATGTCTCATAAAATACTTGAACAACATTTTGCTCTTGGTTTATATACTTACTTAGTACAAGCAGAATTATCAACAGATAGGGTTTTAGGACATCCATGGAATATGCTGTGTCAATTCTACAAATCAGAAGAAAGGATAATGCCTCATAAGGTAATCACAGTGATAGCACCTTTCTTATCATTAAACACAACCCTAAATGGAGATATTATTCTCAAAAAATATTCTTCAAAACTCTTGAGTTTATCCCGCATACGTCAAATTTGGAATTGGCAGTTAAGAAAACGAGTTGTTTTGAATGAAGATGAATTTTTATTTATTTTTCAAACATTAATGGAATTTGATAGATTGCTCCTCATGAATCCAGGACCAGAAAAAATAGGTAGTCTTCGGCAAAATTTGTACCTTTCTGGAATCATTTTGAAAAGACAAATGCCATTCTGTTTAGCCGATGCTCGAAAAGTTGAACATCTTAACCAAAATGAATATCTGACTTGTTTGAAATTTTCAGAAATTGTAGGAGAAACTCAAATAAATTGGCTCCAATCTTGGTACAGAAATTCTGAATCGTTTCGTATGCCAATTGAAAAATTTTGGGCACCCATATCAGCACTCAAAAAATAGCTTTTGTAACATGTTAAACGAGATTCCCCCTTTGCTATGCAAGGAGTGGAACAAAGGTGCGTAACATTATTTTTCGTATTATGTTATGGTATATCTCGTATTTTTTTGAGGTAAAACTCGTATTATTCATCAAAGAAATGATATGTATCCACGACATAGCAAAACCTTACTCAAAGAACTACTAAACGAATTCCGTATTCTATATCTAACGGGGCCCAGGCAAGCAGGAAAAACCACATTGGCTCGTCAAATTGCCAACGATTTGGGGATGCACTATGTCTCATTGGACGAGCAGGCTGTGCTTGCCTCAGCTCAAAGCGACCCTCATGGCTTTATTGACAGTTTTGCAGCTCAAGCGGTGGTGCTGGATGAATTTCAATATGCCCCCGAATTGATTACAGCTATTAAATTAGTTTCTGATCAGCTACAGCCAAATGAACATGGGCGTTTTTTCCTCACCGGTTCAACCGATATTTTCAGTTCTGCTAAAACACAGGAGGCCTTGCCAGGTCATTTAGCGAAAATAGAACTTTATCCGCTGTCTGTCACAGAAATGGTCGGTAGCCACTTTAACTTGATTGATTTTTTGCTTTCTGATAGCTTATTTACACCCGACAATCTTCCAACACTGAGCCGCGATCAACTGGCACAAACATTGATTAATGGGGGTTATCCTGAACTGCAAAGCAAAAGCCCTCGTGCTAGAGAAATTTGGTTTCAGTCTTATATTCAGGGTCGTTTATTTAAGGATTTTGAGAGTATTTATAATGCTAAAGGTGACTATCACACCAAACTGAAAACACTCATTCCTTATTTAGCGGGCTTAAATGGTAACTTGTTGAAATATGCCAATATTGCCAATGATTTAGGTCAGAATTATAAAGTCGTTAAATCCTACATTTAAGCATTAGAATGGATGTTTATTGTTAAACGTATCTACCCTTTTGTCAAAAATAGTGCCAAACGCCAGACAATTGGAATGCCTAAATTGCAAATGGTTGATACTGGACTGGCTTGCCATCTGCTTGGCTTGAAAAAACCGCAACAATTATTGAGGTCAACATTTTATGGTGGTTTGCTGGAAAGTTTTGTGGTGATGGAATGTTTTAAACATCTCACATGGGCAGAAGAGACTGTAAACATCTATCATTTTCGAGATGGGAAAAAAAATGAAGTGGACATTATTTTGGAGCAAGCAGAGGGTCATTTAATTGGCATCGAGGTTAAGGCTTCCAGTACTGTGCGAGAAAGTGACTTTAAAGGGCTAAAAAAATTTGCCGATTTGGTTGGAGAACGGCTAAAATATGGACTGGTTTTCTACACAGGACCCAGATTACTGCCGTTTAGCAGCAGTGATAAACCGTATTATGCTATTCCATTATCGGTGTTATGGTCGGGGTGAAGGTATGTACCCGTTCACAAGTTTTCACACATTTTGGAGTCCAAAGCAGCGCTTTGGGCATGGGTTTCCAAAGCGCTGCTTTGGACTCCAAAATACATGAAAATTCATGGTTCAGTACTTAAGAGGCTGTTTTGGAAAAAAATGAGAGAAGACTCTTTACCTTTTCAGAAA
>CAYFOB010000139.1:0-8568 GCA_964344525.1 uncultured Thiomargarita sp. | reverse complement strand
TCGCCACAGGCATTCCCAACCAGAGGTTGGGAACGAGTATGCGTAACATCAGTTAGATAAGATAAATTGGTGGATGACGCGCAGCGATTCCACCCTACATTACGCACTTTTGTTCTAAGTCCCAGGCAAAGCGCTGCTTTGCACTCCAAAAACTTCAACTGGAGTGCAAAGCAGCGCTTTGCTTGAGAACGAGGATGCGTAACATCAGTTATTATAATTTGGAGTGCAAGGTTTACTTGCGCGAGTAGATGGATAATTCGTGCAAGCGAATCTGGAACCAAAAGGGTCATTTGTGAGGGTGCCAAGCCGAGTTTTGAAAATTTGAGGAGTCCAAAATAAATTTTGGACTCTTAAATACCTGAAAACTATGATTAGTAGGCTGCTTTGAATGTCAGTGAAAAAATGGTCTGATCGTAGTCATTGCTTGCAATAGAAGAGTTTCTGTTTGCAAGTGTCACATTCGCCCCAACAGAGGCCCATTTGAGAATGTTATATTTGGCCCCAATCTTGTAACTCAAAACATCATCTTCACGTTTGTTAGGATCACCTTCAAAATCTGTTTGAGCAAAATTGAAACCCAAGGTTGTGGACAGTGGATCCATCCAGTTATGCGTCCAGCTGGCTGATAAATTCGTGGTTTCCAAGTTATAACCAACACCGGTGGCCTCTGAATTGTATTTGCTGGTAGCAATATTTACCACAGAACGATTCAAGGGTTTCCAATCCACACCGACTTTCCAACTAACTCCAGAAAAATCCTCAATTTTTTGACTATTTCCGCTGGTATCTGTATAAGTTTCAGCATCAAAATCTTCCATTAAATATCCGATCTGAGCTGATCCAGACGTTTTTGCTGTGGCGTCCCATTTCAAACCGACTGAAAGGTTAAGGCTATCACTATCACGATTTGGACCTTCTGCTGGTTTTGTTGGCGTAACATCGTAGTCTGTTGCGGTATAATCCGCTTCTGCGAACAAACGGGTTTTGGGTAATACCCGGAAAAAGAAGCGGGCAACAACATTCGCATCAGCAAAATCATCGAGGGCAACTGCGTTGGCCTCAAGATCATAAGCTTTAGCAGTATATCCAAGTCCAGCCTCAATACCAATTCTCGCTTCATGTCCAAAGCGAAACAAACCTTTGACACCCCATTGGTCCCATTCTGCAGGCGAATTTCCTGACACACGGTCGGTACTACCACGAGGGTCATGACCCAACTTGTATTGAGCCCCCACAGAAAGTCCAGCCGCGCTGCCTAACGACAAGTTTGCATTTCCAGATAAATGGGCATCTGTATAATCGTCCTCTGACGAGTCAAAGTAGAAGCCCAACTGAGTTCCCGCATTTATGCGGACGTTAGTTCTTGATTGTTTGAGTTCCAATGTCACTTGAGGACTTAGTACAGTGGCAAACGAACTGATTTCGTTTGTCGCAGTTTGTGTGACATTGTTATCATGCTGCATGTCCACCGCGACCTCAGGCAAAACCCGAAAAGGACCAGCTGGGATACCTTGAGCCGCCCATGCTGCGTTGCATGCAACTGACAGCATGACTGTCAGTTTCAAAGAAGGTTTTATCATTATTTCTACTCCATAGCTCGTATTCAAATGTGATACACATCCATATCATACTATAACTTTTCAAAAAAGAAAAATATTTTCAACAGAAGAGCGTTGGTAAACCTGCCTCAGATTTATAGTCAAAAGTATATCACAAATATTTGAACTGTGATTTATGTGATTGATCTGATTATTATGAGGGGTTAATGCGGATTTTTTCCTCAAATCAATCACATAAATCATAAGGAAACGTCATTTTTCAAGCCAACGTCGAGCATTCCAAAACATTTGCATCCAAGGTCCATTGTCGCTGCGCCAATCATCAGGCAACCAAGAATATTGGTGACTCAAAAATAGCCTTTCAGGATGCGGCATCATAATCGTAAAACGACCATCTGGGGTTGCTACTCCTGTTATCCCTAAGGGCGAGCCATTAGGATTGCTTGGGTAGGAGGTTGCCACTTTTCCATAATTATCCACATAACGCAATGCCACTAATCCACTTTGTTCACTAAATTGCGCTTGTCCTTCTCCATGTGATACAATAATGGGTAAACGTGATCCCGTCATGCCTTGCAAAAAGATTGATGGCGAATCAAGCACTTCTACCATGACTAATCGGGCTTCAAATTGTTCTGATTGATTGCGCACAAATGTGGGCCAATGGTCAGCGCCAGGGATTAAGTCACGCAATTGTGCCATCATTTGACAGCCATTACAAACGCCTAATGCAAATGTGTCATTTCGGTGAAAAAATGCTGAAAATTCATCATAAGTACGCGGGTTAAAACGGATCGATTTTGCCCACCCACCCCCAGCGCCTAATACATCCCCATAAGAAAATCCGCCACAAGCTGCTAAGCCCTGAAAATCTTTCAGGCTGATATTTCCATTTAAAATATCGCTGGTGTGAACGTCAACACAGCTAAATCCTGCCCGATCAAATGCGGCTGCCATTTCTAATTGTCCATTGACGCCTTGTTCACGGAGAATGGCCATACGTGGACGAGTGTCACTAATCATTGGGGCTTGTGGCTCAAATGTGCAATGTACTGACAAACCAGGATCATTGCTATCTAATAACGCATCATACGCTTGTTGAGCGCACTCAGGATTATCACGTAACCGTTGCATGTGATAGCTTGTTTCGCTCCAAGCTCGTTGCAATGTGCTACGTGGTTGACTGAAAACAAGTGTGTTGTTTTGGTAAAAATTAAGTTGATCCTTGTCGTTGGGTGCTCCTAGTATATGGATATGTAAATCAGTGTGTTGTGCAAAGTATTTTTGTACGCTAGCCACTTCGGTGCTTTTGACTTCGATCACTGCCCCCAATTCTTCATTAAATAAATTAGCACAAACATCCAAAAAATCCAAATAAATATCTAAACCAAGATGCCCTGCAAATGCCATTTCGCACAAAGTCACAAACAAGCCACCATCAGCGCGATCATGATAAGCCAAAATTTGGCCCTGTTGATTCAAGCGCTGGATGACATTAAAAAAATTTTTTAAATCTGTTGGATGGTCTAAATCAGGCGGCGTATCGCCCAGTTGATTGTACACTTGCGCCAATGCACTACCACCCAAACGGTTTTTCCCACGCCCTAAGTCTATTAATAATAATAGAGTATCACCGCCCTGCAGTTGTGGCGTGAGGCTACGACGAATATCAGAAACCCGCGCAAAGGCAGAAATAATTAAAGACAATGGCGCAGTCACCGATTTATCATCCCATTGCGTATGCATGGATAAGGAGTCTTTGCCAACAGGGATGTTGATCCCTAATGCGGGGCAAAGCGTCATCGCTACTGCTTTGACTGTTTCAAATAGAGCGCTATCTTCGCCGGGCTGTCCACAGGCTGCCATCCAATTGGCTGATAGTACAATATCATTAAGATTTTCTATTGACGCTGCTGCAATGTTAGTGATTGCTTCACCGATTGCCATGCGTCCTGAGGCGGGGGCATCCAATAATGCCAACGGTGTGCGCTCTCCGATTGCCATGGCTTCACCTGTGATGCTGCCATAACTGGTCGCAGTGACCGCGCAGTCAGCAACGGGCACTTGCCAAGGCCCCACCATTTGATCGCGCGCCACCAATCCACCCACGGTGCGATCACCGATAGTGATTAAAAAACTTTTATTAGCAACAGTGGGCAAACGTAGTACCCGAAATGCGGCTTCTTCTAAGCTTATACCTAAAAGGGCTATTTTGCCAGGCGTTTCATGTGAAATAATTTCGCGGCGCATTTTGGGTGGTTTTCCAAGCAATACCGATAAAGGCATATCAATTAAAGGTGTTTCACCGTCATCAAGGCATAATTGTTGCGCTTTTGTTGCCTCGCCAACCACTGCGTATGGGCAACGTTCTCGTTCACAAAGTTTTGAAAATTGTGATAAATTTTCTTTAGCGATGGCTAACACATAACGCTCCTGCGCCTCATTACACCAAATTTCCATTGGGGATAAACTTGGATCAGCTGAAGGAATTGCACTTAATTTAAATTTTCCCCCACAACCACTGTCATTGACCAATTCTGGCAAAGCATTGGAGAGTCCGCCTGCGCCAACATCATGTATGGATAAAATTGGATTATTAGCCCCCATGCGCCAACATGCGTCTATGACTTCTTGACAACGTCGCTGCATTTCTGGATTGCCACGTTGCACCGAGGCAAAATCTAAATCTTCGCTGCTGTGTCCTGCTGCCATTGATGAAGCCGCGCCTCCGCCTAAGCCAATTAACATGGCGGGACCCCCTAAGACTATTAATAAGCTGCCAGGTGGTATTTTGTTTTTTTGGATGTGCTGTGGATGGATATTGCCTATTCCACCTGCTAACATAATTGGTTTGTGATATCCACGCCGTCGCCCGTTCACTTCCATTTCAAAACTGCGAAAATAGCCACACACCGCTGGGCGACCAAATTCATTATTAAACGCGCTTGCCCCGATGGGTCCCTCTAGCATGATTTGCAACGCGGTTGCCATGCGTGCCGGTGTATCGTAGGGCGTTTCCCAAGGTTGTGGTGCATCAGGGATATGCAAATTTGAGACCGAAAATCCAGTTAAACCCGCTTTGGGTTTGGCACCGCGCCCCGTCGCCCCCTCATCACGAATTTCACCACCTGAACCGGTGGCAGCGCCCGGGAAAGGTGAAATTGCTGTGGGGTGATTATGGGTTTCAACTTTCATCAACATTGCGATCTCTTCTTTTATATATTTATATTGATGGGTGTTGGTATCGGGCAAAAAGCGAGCGCTGTTAAAACCCTTGATTGTGGCAGCGTTATCGTGATAGGCAGAGATGACATGCCCTGGGTGTTGCTCATAGGTGTGGCGTATCATTTCAAATAACGACTGGGGTTGCGCTTGCCCATCAATAAAAAACGTCGCATTAAAAATTTTATGCCGACAATGCTCAGAATTTGCTTGAGCAAACATCATTAATTCGACCAGTGTGGGATTACGCTGCAATTTTTTAAAGTTATTATATAAATAGTCTATTTCATCATCAGATAAAGCCAGCCCATGTTCTTGATTGGCTTGGATAAGTGCTTGTTTTTCTTGTTCTAATAGTTGAATTGTTTGCAGTGGCGCAGTTTGAGTAAAAAGGGTATTGGCTTGTTTAATATTTAATAGCACCGCTTCTGTCATGCGATCATGAATAAGTGGGCTAAGTTGGGTTAAGTCATTAAGGGCAGGAGAAAAATGCCATAAAATGCCTCGCTCTAATCGTTTCACCATGGGTAAACCGCACGCGGTGGCAATGTCGGTGGCTTTACTAGACCAAGGAGAAATGGTGCCAGGGCGAGGAATCACTAAGAGATATTGTCCCTCTTGCAAGGACAATGAGGTGTTATTAGGTAATAAGGCGCGTAGCCGAGCCTCTTCGCTTTTTGACAAGGGGCGCGCAAGATCAACAAAATAGAGATATTGCGCATCAAGAGTGTTCAGGGTGGGTACATGTTTTTGTGCCAAGCGGAGTAGTTTGTCACGACGAAATGTTGAAAGTGCGGAGCCACCGGCGTAATACATAAATAGCCTCAAATGATTTTAAGGATTTAAAGGAGTTGTTCCCACTAGGCAAGCGCTCTGCAAAGGCGCGTGGCGTCACATTAGTTTTGAACTGTGATTCTTATGATTTATGTGATTTGAGGAAAAAATCCGCATTAGCGCTTTTTGAGCTCAAACAAATACCATTTTTTGAAAAAATGGTATTTGTAAATTTGTAATTTAATTTTTTTATCATATAAATCACATACATAAATATTAAGGAAATTTTTATTTTGCAACAACCCTAATAATCAGATCAATCACATAAATCACAGTTCAAATTATTTACTGATGTTACGCACCCCCGTTCTGGAAACGAGGATGCGTAACATCAAATATTTTAATTTTAATGCATTAAATGAATTTTTGATAGTGTGCAACATCCGTGCTTGATTATTCACCGTAAAGACTGCAAATTAAGGTATAATTTTTGGCTGTCATATCATTTTAAGGATTAATTGTGGAACAATTTCGAGGTACCACCATTTTATCGGTGCGCCGTAATGGAGAAGTGGTGATCGGTGGTGATGGACAAGTTTCTTTGGGCAATACTGTGATGAAACATAATGCCCGTAAAGTGCGACGCTTGTATCATGATAAAGTGATTGCCGGGTTTGCTGGGAGTACTGCGGATGCCTTTACTTTATTTGAGCGTTTTGAAGGTAAATTGGAAAAACATCAAGGGCATTTAACCCGCGCTGCTGTTGAGTTGGCTAAAGATTGGCGTACTGATCGTTTGTTGCGACGTTTAGAAGCCCTGCTCACTGTGGCTGATAAAAGCGCCTCTTTGGTTATTTCTGGTACAGGTGATGTGATTGAGCCAGAGGAAAGTTTAATGGCGATAGGCTCTGGCGGTTCATTTGCACAAGCTGCAGCACGGGCTTTATTGGATAATACGACTTTGAGTGCCACCGAGATTGTCGAAAAGGCGTTGCATATTGCTGCCGACATTTGTATTTATACTAATCATAATTTGACCATTGAAAGCTTAGCGACAACTTGAGGTGATTTAAAAAAAACATGAGTGAGATGACTCCTAAAGAAATTGTCAGTGAATTAGATAAACATATTATTGGTCAAGAGGCTGCTAAGCGGGCGGTAGCCATTGCATTGCGCAATCGTTGGCGACGTATGCAAATTGAGCCTGTTTTACGCAATGAAATTACCCCCAAAAATATTTTGATGATTGGTCCAACCGGTGTGGGTAAAACCGAAATTGCCCGGCGGTTAGCTAAACTGGCAAGTGCGCCCTTTATCAAAGTTGAGGCGACGAAATTTACTGAAGTCGGTTATGTGGGGCGTGATGTGGAGTCGATCATCCGCGATTTGGTCGATATGGCGGTTAAAATGAACCGTGAGGAGGCGATGAGCAAAGTCGAAAATCAGGCTAAAGATGCCGCTGAGGAGCGGATTTTGGATGCCTTATTAACGCCCCCGCGAGACAACAATAGTCGTTTTGAACAAGAAGCTGAGGAGCCTTCATCTACGCGCCAAAAGTTTAGAAAAATGTTGCGCGAAGGCCAGTTGGATGATAAAGAAATCGAAATTGATGTCAGTGAAACTCGTATTGGTGTTGAAATCATGGCACCACCTGGCATGGAGGAGATGACCAACCAATTGCAAAGTATGTTTCAAAATATTGCGGGTAGTCGCACTCGATCCCGCAAACTGCGCATCAAGGAGGCCGCCAAGCTGTTGCATGAGGAAGAGGCCGCACGATTGGTCAATGAAGATGAGCTAAAAACACAAGCAGTAGAGCGTGTTGAACAAAATGGTATTGTGTTTTTAGACGAAATCGACAAAGTGACTAATCGTTCAGAAGTCAGTGGCGCGGATGTGTCGCGTGAAGGTGTACAACGTGATTTATTGCCATTGGTTGAGGGTTGCACCGTGACAACAAAATACGGCATGGTGAAAACAGATCATATTTTGTTTATCGCCTCTGGCGCATTTCATTTAGCAAAACCCTCTGATTTAATTCCAGAATTGCAAGGTCGTTTACCGATTCGTGTTGAACTTAATGCGCTTAATGCTGAAGATTTTGTGCGTATTTTGACAGAGCCAGATGCTTGTTTAACAGAGCAATATACGGCTTTGATGAATACTGAGGGGTTGACTCTTCAATTTACAGAGGAGTGTATTAAACGAATTGCTGAAATGGCTTGGCAAGTGAACGAACGTACAGAAAACATTGGGGCAAGGCGTTTGCACACGGTGATGGAGCGTTTATTGGAAGAAATTTCTTTTGATGCGCCAGATAAGAAGGGTGATACAGTGACGATTGATGTTGATTATGTGAATAATCATTTGGCTGATTTAGTCAGTAATAATGATTTGAGCCAATATATTCTTTAGTCTGTTGTCAGAAAAATTGGTGGATGACGCGCAGCGATTCCACCCTACATAAGCTAAAAAAAAATGGGTAGTCACATGACTGAAAATATTCCTATTCCCACTGAAATTAATCTACATCAAAAATCCCGTCTTTTAGAAGTGACTTTTGATAGCGGTGAACGTTTTGAATTAAGCTGTGAATATTTGCGGGTATATTCTCCCTCAGCCGAAGTGCGCGGACATGGTCCTGGTGAAGCAAAGTTACAAGTTGGTAAGGCTGATGTGAAAATCGACAGAATTGAGCCAGTTGGTACTTATGCCATACAACCGTATTTTGATGATGGGCATGATTCGGGCATTTTTTCTTGGGATTGGTTGTACTATCTTGGAAAAAACCACGATAAGTTGTGGCAAGAATATTTGGATAAGTTGGAAAAGGCGGGGCAAAAACGTGCGCCAAGTTAGGCAGGGACAAGTCAACCCCTAATAACTACAAGGATTACTTTTAAAAAAGGATAAATCAAAACCCCGTTTTGATCTTATGTTTTGACTTATCCCTTCTTAAATTTATGTGATTGATTTGAGGAAAAAATCCGCATTAGCCCCCTCATAATAATCA
>CAYFOB010000138.1:0-8571 GCA_964344525.1 uncultured Thiomargarita sp. | reverse complement strand
TTAATGGCATTGAGGCTAAAGGAGTATTTCATGAAAAAAAGAGTCACATTATTAAACTACACGGATTACTTTTAATAAAGGATAAGTCTTGCATCACTTCATTAATGGGGGTTATCCTTTATTAAAAGTAATCCGTGTAGTTATTCATGGGTTTTAGAAATAGATTGCGTAACATTAATCTTCTTGACAATTAAATAGTAACTGTATTTTAATGCGTCCAATGAAACGATGTGAATGGGCAAATGCAAGTCTTATTGAACAAATTTATCATGATAAAGAGTGGGGGATACCTATTCATGATGATAGGCTACTTTTTGAATTTTTGACCTTAGAGGGGGCGCAAGCTGGGTTGAGTTGGTCAACCATTCTCAAAAAACGAAAAGGATATAGAAAAGCATTTGACAATTTTGAGGTCAATAAAATTGCAGAGTATTCAAAAACAAAAATGGCTGAATTGTTGTCTAATCCTGTTATTGTTAGAAATAAACTTAAAATCAACTCAGTTAAAATTAATGCTTGCGCTTTTATTGAGCTACAAATCAAATTTGGTAGTTTTGACGCTTACATTTGGCAATTTGTTGATGGATGCCCCATAAAAAATTCGTGGACAAAGTCATCAGAAATACCAGCCAGTACACTGGAATCTTATGCGATGAGCAATGATTTGAAAAAACGAGGTTTTAAATTTGTTGGCTCCAGAATGTGTTACGCTTTTATGCAGGCTGTTGGTATGGTAAATGATCATATTGTTGATTGTTATCGTTATCATAAGGTGGGGCAAATAATTCACTAGGACTCCATCCATCGCTAATGTACTGGCAACAAATTGATACTACCCTCTTGACAAACAAATGCTAACATGCTGTCATCAGAATTGAGCCAGGCAGATTTTACTTCACATTTGCTGCCCTCAGTGTGCAACCGTTCGCCTGTGCTGATATTCCAAAGCGTGATGTAGTGCGCCTTTCTTTTTTCATAATTCCTAAAGTGAACCAAAGTCAAGGTGCGTTCATTTAGGTTGAGCCAAATGATATCATCATCAAATGCCCGTTTCTTCTCTCCAAATTGAATAGCACGCTTTTTCTTCATTTCCAAGGAGTGTTGCTGCTCACCGGTGTTGACATTCCAGATTTGGATTGCCCAAAAATTGTCGTCCTTGGATTCTAAGGTAGCTAACATATTGCCATCAGGGCTAAAAGAAAGCGCTTGGTAATTTGTGGTGAAAATTTCTTGTCCTTGTCCACTGTTAACATCCCACCGTGTGATGGTGAGGGTGTTCTGATCAGGTTTACTGCTTGCCGATGTTAATGTGCTCTCATTGAGAGATAGCCAAACGATGTTTTTAGCCCCACTCAAAGTGCGTTGTTGTTTACCGGTGCTGACTTCCCACAGTTTGATAGTGCCATTATTGTATCCAGAAGCCAACGTACTACCATCAGGGCTAAAAGAGAGTGAACGCAACCAATTTTCACGCCCTGTCAAGGTCTGTTGTTGTTCTCCCGTGCTGACATCCCACAACATAATTGTCCCATCAAGGTATCCTGAAGCCAACGTTTGATTATCAGGGCTAAAAGAGAGCGCATTCACCGGAGCTTTGGATGGGGTTAGGATGTGCAATTGTTCACCGGTGCTGGCTTCCCACACGCCAAGAGTCCCATCACGGTATCCTGAAGCGAACGTGTTGCCATCGCGACTAAAAGAGACCGATTGTACCGATGATCCTGTCGGTGAATGTAGCAAGCTGGATTTTGATCTATTTGTAAAAATCACGCCTAATCCAATCAAAAGGCCTAAAGCTATTATCACCGGCGTGATGGATACCCACCGATTAATTGACGGGGTGGGAGCAACCTTTTTCCTTGGTTTGGCACGAGGTGGGCGTCCCATTTTCCTTAAAATTTCCGTGGCAAGTCCTTTTCCTTGACGGCTCAATACGACCAATTCATCAAGAACCTGACGCGCTTCCTCACTTTTTGACCATTCAAGATCAATGCCTTCTAATGCCTTTTCGGCAGCGTTACGAATTTCTAGCCCCTCACTCTCGACCATCGTTATCACAAGAAAAGGAATAAAACTTCGCGCTTTGTCACTATACCACCATTTATTCTCGTATTGGGGATCAATTTTATTGAGGGCTTTTGCAACACTAAAGCGAACTTTATTATCGCTATCTGTAACCAAAGCTTTGAGTAAAGCAGAAAGTGCACTCGCCGCGACGGAACCCATGTTCCCCAATTTTTCAGCGGCTGCTTGACGATCTTGATAATTTTCGCTAAAAGTTAAAGCTTTGATAAATTCCTGAAAAATATAGCGTGCTTCTTTAGTCTGTTGCCAATCAGGATCAATTTTTTTGAGCTGCGCCTCCGCAGCGTTGTGAACGCCAACATTGTTGTTACCCAATGCATTTACAAAATGAGGAATGAATCGCTGTGCCTTTTTCCACCATTCTGGCGCGATTTTCTCCAAAATGGCCATTGTAGATTGCCGACTATCCTGGCTTTCATCAGTCAGCGCCTTAATGAGTTTTGGAGTGATATGACGCGCTTCATCACTCTGTGCCCAATGAGGATCAATTTTTTCTAGTGTTTCTTCAGCAATGCGACATAGCCCAGAATTATTGCTGGTCAATGCTTTAACAAAATGAGGAATGAGATGACGCGCCTTCGCACTTTTCCACCATTGGGGAACCATTTTTTCCAAAATAGTGACCGCAGAGTGACGAATATCGTTTTCGTTATCCGTCATCCCTTTAAAAAGTTCTGGAATCAGATTACATGCGCTTTTGCTTGACAACCATTGGGGCTCAACTTTTGCTCGTAGCGCCGCTACTGTGGTGTAGAACACATGATCTTTACCAGCAACAATTTGCGGAATAGCATGTCGTGCGGCATCATTTTGCCACCACTGGGGATCAATTTTATCCAGAGCAACTGATGCGGCGCTACGTACTGCCGCCTTGCTATCTGTCAAAGCCCTCACCAGAGAAGGTATGGTCGTCACCTCACCTATTTTTCCCAAGGCTTCCGCTGCTGAAGAGCGAAGATCTTGAGAGTCATCTGTTAACGCCTTTTCCAGGTGAGGAATGGCAGTAACATCCCGCATTTTACCTAAAATATCTGCCGCAAAGCGACGCTTTGGAATTTCACCTTCTACCAAGGTTTTTACAAGATAAGGAATACTATTAATAGCACTTTCGCTTTGCCACCACTGCGGCGCAATTCTTTCCTCTAGGGCAATATTGGTCGCCCAACGAACACTACTATCACTATCTATCAATAATTTGACAAGTTGAGGAATAGCAGGTACTGCAGTTGGACCAAGTTCTCCTAAGGCTTCAATAAAGGTCCGACGATCATCGGGATTATTGCTGACAACCAGCGCGGTTATAAGCGGATTAACGGCTTTGGGTCCATATTTAACCAATTCTTGGGCTGCAATATGATGAACTTCCTCAGAATATTCTGAAGAAGCACATATTTGCGCCAACTCCTCAAGTGTTTTACCACGCCCCCCAAACACAGAGAGGTAAAAACGATTTATTGCCACAAAGGCATAAAAACTCACCATCAACCGAAAAAAGACTGCCAACGTTGCAAAACCGATTCCCATTTTCAAACTGTGAAGCTGCCATTCAAATATCTGAAAAGCATCTCCAAGGTCCAACATCCGCAAAAAATTATCTAAAGGCCATAAAAACCAATCAGAAACACTCCATTCTTGAACGATTCCCACAATAATTATCAGCACAAAAGCCACCCCTAAAGCCCAATGACGGATGCTATTGAGAAAATTGAGCAGGCTTTTGAACCTTTCCCCAAAACCACCTTGTTTCCCCACGCTTGAATGAGTGCCCATATGGCGATTAATAACCATAAACAGAGCCCCCAATAGAAAGATATCCACCATAATGTGCATAACAAAAAGCGTGGTGCCAGCTAAAACGCTTTGATGCGTTACGTTCTGCAAACTAATCCCATAAGCGCTAAAAATATCCAATAAGTCCACCGCCCGTAAAACATGCACAGCCACCAATTCCACCCAATCATACCAACGAGGAATATAACCAATGGCATAAGCATAATGGTCTGCCCCAAGCGAATCATGAATCAACACATGTAGACGACAAAAAAGCGCTAACTGAACGACATTAAGAATAATCATATCAAGGGTAATTGTCCCTTGACGAAATAAAAAAATTAAAGACAAAGTAAAATTAAGAACAATGATTAAAATAGTTAACCAAAATAAGATATAAGTGGTTGGTAGCACAAAAGTCATTGCTAAATAGATGAGCGATATGAGCACCAACGCTCTGGTATCTTGGAATAGATTTTTATCAAAGTGTGTTATCATATGGTTTTGACTAACCCCCTGCAATTTACAACAAATTCCGAATCTCCCGCAACGCCACCGACAACATGGCCAAATAAGGCTTTTCAACATGCGAAATTTCTGACAATA
This sequence comes from uncultured Thiomargarita sp., assembly GCA_964344525.1. Taxonomy (GTDB): domain Bacteria; phylum Pseudomonadota; class Gammaproteobacteria; order Beggiatoales; family Beggiatoaceae; genus CAYFOB01. Next base: position 4,110 of record CAYFOB010000138.1, on the reverse strand, counting down.
CTTGCTGACAGCGCTCAATGCGTGTACTATTCATCTCCATCCACGCATCAACTCCCTCGGTTTGTAAAACAACAGTGGTTAGCTCTCTGTGAGTACGATACAATTCATCACGCAATGCAGAGCGTGAAAGTGCTGTCCAACGGTTGTCTCGCGGTAAATTGCTGACATGTGCGCGTAACCAGTGTATTTTTAAGCGGCTACCTAATTGAAAATGTACTGCAGCCACATTTTCTAACGCAATACCTGTCGTATTGGCAACCTCAACAATATCCAAAGCTGATAACCAAGTTTCTAAACTGGCAACGTGATTCGCAAAGCTTAAAGGTACGCCAGCCTCTACTAACTCTTGTGCCGATTGTTCTAAATGTTCTCGTTCGGTGGGGCTGATTAAACTTAACAAACTCTCAGCTAATTGAGTCACACCGGGACGTAAAGCCTCTATTGTTTGAGCAACATTTAAGGGCATACGGTGATGGCGCAGTAGCCAACGAGAGGCGCGTTCAACTTGTTGACGTGCGCTAATCATCAAACGAGTTTGTACTTGGGCACTGATTTGATTATCAAGCGCCTCAATGTCTGCCCAAATGCTTTCTATATCAAAGATTTCACAAGCAACCATAAAGGCTCGCACAATATCAGGTGCTGTGAATCCCGTTTCCTCCTCCAACATGTACACAAATACGATGCCACCACGATTAACCACAAGATTTGTGAGCTCGGTGGCAATGATTTCATGGTGTAGGCGGTGTTGAGCAATTTGCTTGGCAAAACGTTTGGGTAGCTGTGTGGGAAAATAATTTTCCAAAATCTTTTTGAAATAGGGCTCTTCTGGCAAATCCAGCAACGCTTGAAACAAAGTGATTTTGCTATAGGCTAACAATACAGAAACTTCTGGAGAAGTTAACCCTCGCAGTGCCGCTCTTCGTTCTGCCAGCACTTTGTTATTGGGCAAAAATTCCAATTCACGATCCAATTGTCCTTGTTTTTCTAAATGGCGGATAAATCGTGTATGCAAATCCAGCATTTGTGAGGACAAAAACAAGGGAATCTTGAGCGCTTGGGTTTGCAAATAATTATTCTTCAAGACTAACTCTGCCACCGTATCAGTCATTTCAGCCAAGAGCTGATTGCGTTGTTTACGAGTCATCTCGCCGTTAGCAACGGTGGCATTGAGCAATATTTTGATATTGACTTCGTGATCAGAACAATCAACTCCACCGGAATTATCAATAGCATCAGTATTGATGTAACCCCCATTGAGCGCATATTCAATCCGCCCACGTTGCGTAAAACCCAAATTGCCGCCTTCGCCAACCACTTTGCAGCGTAAATCTTGCCCATTAACACGCAAAGCATCGTTTGTTTTATCGCCCACTTCGGCGTGATGCTCCGTTTGTGCTTTGACATAAGTGCCAATGCCACCATTCCACAATAAATCCACCGGCGCGCATAACATGGCATGAATAAGCTCATTTGGCGTTAAAGCCTTGACTTGTATACCCAACATAGCTTGTACCTGGGGCGATAAGCGGATGGATTTACTACGGCGTGAAAATACCCCACCCCCTTCAGAAATTAAACTGGGCTCATAATCAGCCCAACTGGAACGGGGCAAATTAAAAAGGCGTTGTCGCTCTTGAAAGCTTTTTTTGGCGGCGGGCTTAGGATCTAAAAAAATATGCAAATGATTAAACGCGCCCAATAATTTGATGTGTTCAGATAACAACAGACCATTACCAAAGACATCACCAGACATATCACCGATGCCAATCACGGTAAAATCCTGCGTTTGGGTATCTACCCCCATTTCTCGAAAATGCCGTTTAACGGATTCCCACGCGCCTCGCGCCGTTATGCCCATTTTTTTATGATCATAACCTGCGGACCCCCCAGAGGCAAAAGCATCATCCAGCCAAAAATTGTATTCTTTGGCAACACTATTGGCAATATCAGAAAATGTCGCTGTGCCCTTATCAGCAGCCACCACTAAATAAGGATCATCTTCATCATGCCTAACAACATCCGGTGGGGGTACAATTTTTCCCTCAACGATATTGTCGGTTAAATCCAATAAGCCGCGAATAAAAGTTTTATAGCATTTAATGCCTTCCGCCTGCACCGCATCGCGCCCCCCTTGTAAACGCTTAGCCACAAATCCGCCTTTGGAACCAACAGGCACAATCACCGCATTTTTGACCATTTGCGCTTTAACCAATCCAAGAATTTCGGTGCGAAAATCTTCAAGACGATCAGACCAACGTAATCCCCCGCGTGCCACTTTGCCCCCACGTAAATGCACACCTTCCACATGCGGCGAATAGACAAAAATTTCAAACTTGGGACGTGGCTCAGGTAAACAAGGTATTTTGCTCGGATCAAATTTAAAAGAGAGATAGGCTTTAGGCTGCCCATTGGCATCGCGTTGAAAATAATTCGTCCGCAATGTTGCCAAAATAATGTTTAAAAACTGTCGCAAAATTCGATCTTCATCCAAACTGGTCTCTGCAATGCTGTGGGTATTTACCAAGGCTTGCTCAATATATTCTTGACTGAAACTGGCGTTGGTTTGTCGCAAATACTTCCAATAAGCGCGAAAAACCAAAATTTCGCGCCAAGTCAACTGAGCACGCAAGGCAAGACGGTTAAAACCATCATTATCAATATCGCCCCGCCACACGCGCTCAAACACATCTTGAAAAACCTCTTTAATTTGGCTGATATCCAAAGATTTTTCATCGTGTCGCAAGCCAAATTCTTGAATCCAAACGGGTGGATTTCCAGACGTTCGTACTTCATAGGAGCGTTCGCTGATGACTTTCACGCCCATATTTTCTAACATGGGCAACACTTCAGACAGGGACAAATGGCTATTAGGATGAAACAATTTAAAACAAAGCGAATTATCCAGCGCTTCAATAGGACGATACAAAGTCATACCTAAGCCATCGACTTTGAACAATCTTTCTATTTTATTAATATCATAAACAGCATAACGGGCAGAAAAATCTTCTCGATACGCCACCGAAAAGGCGGTTTCATAGCGACGAAATAAACGAGTGCCATGCTCTTCGCCATTATGTTCCAATAACGCTTCATGTAACACATCCGCCCATTCCCGTGTGACTTCGATTAAGCGATTTTCTACGGCTTTCACGTCACAATCGATAGCGGTACCTGTTGGCGTGTAAACAATAAAATGTATCTGTGTCAAAACCGCCTCAGATAAGCGCACATTAAATTCAATCTTATTACCACCAAACGCCTCTAACAATACTTTTTCCATCCGTTGACGCACTTCTGTGTCATAACGTTCACGAGGCACATAAACCAAGCAAGAAAAAAACCGCCCATAAGTATCAGCCCGCACAAATAAGCGAATCAATTGTTGGCGCTCTTGCAACTGCAAAATTCCCATCACAGTTTGGCGCAACGTTTCTAAATCAATTTGGAATAATTCATCACGCGGATAACTTTCTAAGATATAAAATAAGGCTTGATGTTTATGGCTATAGTGCCGAAACCCCGCCTGTTCAAAAACAGATTTGACTTTGCGACGTATCAACGGTGTCTCAGTCGTCCGTTGATGATAAGCGGCTGAGGTGTATAAGCCTAAAAAACGTTGCTCACCGGTGACAATACCTTCACTATTAATGCATTTAATGCCAACATAATCCATGTGAACAGGGCGATGTATGGTTGCAAAAGCATTGGTTTTATTGAGCAACAACAGCTCAGGTTGACGTGCCAATTTGCGTAAATGTGGTGGCAATGGAGCAAAACTGGGCGAAACTTCTCCGGCTTCTTGAACAGGCGGCGGATTTTTATCACGCAAAATCCCCAAACCCGTCCCTGGCACCCGACGCAATACAACCGCATCATCTATATCTGACAGCGCATATTCCCGGTACCCCAAAAAGGTAAAATGATTGTTTTGTAACCATTCCAGAAACTTACAAACTTCATTGAAGTTATCAACTGGAGGCGGGTTAGCATTGAGCGCCTGCAAAATTTCACCCATTTTCTCACGCATCAGATGCCAATCATCCACCGCCATGCGCAATTCGCTCAACACTTTCTTCAAATCATGTAAAATACCTTCTAAAACAGTTA
>CAYFOB010000137.1:6438-8603 GCA_964344525.1 uncultured Thiomargarita sp. | reverse complement strand
AAGACGGTGTGCCTGATTATAAAGATTCGTGTTTGAATACGTTGTCTGGTACTGATATTGATGAAACGGGTTGTCCGCTTGATGCGGATGAGGACGGTGTGCCTAATGATCAGGACTCGTGTCCTGATACTCCCCTTGGTTCCACGGTTGATGAAAAAGGTTGTTTACTAGATTCTGATAAAGACGGTGTACCTAATGATCAAGACTCATGCCCTGAGACACGCCCTGGGGTTACGGTTGATGAAACAGGTTGTTTACTAGATTCTGATAAGGACGGCGTATCAGATGATAAAGATTCGTGCGCGAATACGCCGCTTAACACTGAGGTTGACAAAAATGGTTGCCCTCCCATCAAAACTAGAGGGCTACCAGAAAGAATTGTCCTAAAAGGTGATTTTTCCTTTAGAACAGGCCGCGCTAATTTGAAAGCTGATGCCTATAGAGTCCTTGAAGAAATTGTTCAGGGTAGGGACATTAGTCTAATCAGCCATATTCTGATTCTGGGTCACACTGATAGTAGAGGTAGCGAATCAAGAAACCAACGTTTGTCTGAAAGGCGTGCGGAAAGCGTGGCTGATTTCTTTGCCAGTCGTGGCATCCCAGCTGAAAAAATTAGCACCGAGGGTAGAGGTGAATACGAACCAATTGCCACTAACCAAACGAGAGAAGGTCGTGCTAGAAACCGTCGTGTCGAAATTATAGTCACGATGTTCAAAGAAAGATAATTAAGTACCCGTTCACAAGTTTTCACACATTTTGGAGTCGCCCAGCCGCGCTTTGGGCATGGGTTTCCAAAGCGCTGCTTTGGACTCCAAAATACATGAAAATTCATGGTTCAGTACTTATTTCGGCTTAAACCTTCAAGGTTTGACAAACCTTGAAGGCTTTTAATAAAGAGGATTTACCTTGAAAGTTATCGTTACAGGTGGCGCAGGTTTTATTGGCTCTGCAGTTATTCGTTATCTCATCAATCAAACTGATACAACCGTTTTGAATCTTGATAAGCTCACCTACGCGGGCAATCTTGATTCCTTATTTGAAGTTGAAAACAACCCCCGTTATCATTTTACTCAAGCTGATATTTGCGATGCATCAGCATTGCAACAGGTATTTACCCAATTTCAGCCTGATGCCATTATGCATTTAGCGGCAGAATCACATGTCGATCGCTCAATAGATGGTCCTGCTGAATTTATTCATACCAATATTGTTGGTACTTACACCTTACTTGAGACCGCACGCAGTTATTGGCTTGATAGCGCTTTGGGGTTACGATTTCGCTTTCATCATGTTTCAACAGATGAAGTGTATGGTAGTTTGAGCAAGACTGGATTATTTTCAGAATCAACCCCTTATCAACCTAATTCCCCATATTCAGCCAGCAAAGCCGCCTCCGATCATTTGGTGCGAGCATGGCATCATACCTATAAATTACCCATCGTCACAACCAATTGCTCCAATAATTATGGCCCTTATCAATTTCCAGAAAAGCTGATTCCCTTAATGATTCTCAATGCTTTGGAGGGCAAGTCGTTGCCAGTTTATGGCACAGGCTCAAATGTGCGTGATTGGTTATATGTTGATGATCATGCCCGTGCGCTGTGTTTAGTGTTAGAAGAAGGGCAAGTTGGTGAGACTTATAATATTGGCGGACACAATGAAAAAACCAATTTAGAAGTGGTGCAAGCATTGTGCCGCATTCTTGATGAATTACGACCAACAACTTCACCATATAACCAATTAATCACCTTTGTAACGGATCGCCCTGGACATGACATGCGTTATGCCATTGATGCCAGCAAAATTCAACACACTTTGGGTTGGCAGCCACAAGAAACCTTTGATTCTGGTTTACGCAAGACGGTGCAATGGTATTTGGATCATCGTGATTGGTGGCAACGAGTGCGTGATGGCAGTATACGCGCGGAACGGTTAGGACTTGGATAATATTATGAAAGGTATTATTTTAGCAGGCGGCTCGGGTACACGCTTGTATCCTGCGACTCAAGTGGTTTCCAAGCAATTATTGCCCATTTATGATAAACCCATGGTGTATTATCCGCTAACTAGCTTAATGTTAGCGGATATCCAAAATATTTTACTGATTTCTACGCCACAAGATACGCCGCGTTTTGAACAATTGTTGGGTAATGGCAAGCAATGGG
>CAYFOB010000137.1:1537-6428 GCA_964344525.1 uncultured Thiomargarita sp. | reverse complement strand
GGGTATTAACATCAGTTATGCCGTGCAACAATCGCCCGCAGGTTTGGCGCAAGCCTTTCTCATTGGAGAATCGTTTATTGGCACAGAGGCTTGTGCCCTGGTGCTTGGCGATAATATATTTTATGGGCGTGATTTCCAAAAACAAGTGCAAAAAGCGGCTGAATTAAGTAGCGGTGCCACGGTGTTTGCCTATCCTGTGCAAGATCCAGAGCGTTACGGTGTTGTTGAATTTGACAAAGGCGGTAGGGCTATCAGTATCGAAGAAAAACCTAAACAGCCCAAATCTCGTTATGCTGTTACCGGCTTATATTTTTATGACAATCAAGTGGTAGACATTGCAAAGCAAATTAAACCGTCTGCCCGTGGCGAATTGGAAATCACCGATGTCAATAAAGTTTATTTGCAGCAAAATGCTTTATCAGTAGAAATCATGGGACGTGGCATGGCATGGTTGGATACTGGCACCCATGAAGCCTTATTGGAAGCGTCTTTATTTGTGCAAACCATTGAAAAAAGACAGGGGCTTAAAATTGCCTGCCCTGAAGAAATTGCATGGCGCAAAGGTTATATCAATACTGAACAATTAGCAGAATTAGCTAAACCTTTGACAAAAAGCAGCTATGGTAAGTATCTTGATTCAATTTTAGCGCATGATATTTTATGAAAGTTACAACAACAAACCTTCCTGGTGTATTACTCATAACCCCAAAAGTATTTGGCGACTCACGCGGATTTTTTTTAGAAACTTTCCAAGCTGCCCGGTATAAAGAAGCGGGTATTCCTGAATCCTTTGTACAAGATAATCAGTCCCGTTCTACTAAAGGTGTACTGCGCGGTTTACATTTTCAAAAACACTATCCACAAGGCAAACTGGTTTATGTTACCAATGGCACAGTGTTTGATGTTGCAGTGGATATCCGTCCTGATTCGCCAACTTTTGGACAATGGGCGGGCGTCACTTTATCGGCAGACGATCATCAGCAATTTTATATTCCTCCTGGCTATGCGCATGGGTTTTGTGTGCTATCTGATAGTGCGGATTTTCAGTACAAATGTACAGATTATTATCACCCAGAGGACGAAGGTTGTATTCGTTGGGATGATCCAAATATTGGGATTCGATGGCCTATCAGAGAACCGATTTTATCGGCAAAAGATGCTAATGCTTCTTATTTAAAAGATATTTTGTCAAAATGTTCATAAAATTAAACAGACGTAGACATGCAAAGCAGCGCCCAACGTATTATAAAACAGAATGTTTAGATTGTGAGCTCATCATCAGCGTAAAATGGGAACAAGCCTATGTTGGCGCATTTCCAACACGTCACACTAAACCAAAAGACATTTGTCCGTTTTGTGGGGAAAAAAGGATAAAAACTTTCAATATTCGTGAGCAGGAATATCTGAAAATTATTCAACATTGGGATATGATGACCGTAGCTGAAATGGATGATGATCAAAGTATTTTGAGTTTATTGTGAAATCTTAAGCCCTATTTCCACTTTGTCCTGTCATCACAGCAGAACCAATCAAATGAGCAAATCGCAAGGCTTCTGGAACATGTCCAGCCAAGGTGAGGCGTTGAAGTACTTGTCCTACAGTGGCAGGATTTCCGCCCTGTGTTTGAAAATAAAACGGTTTGTGTCTATGAATAGCGCCAGCTTTACGAATTAAGTCTAAACGTTTGGCAGTATCTGGAAAATTTTCAAGTGCCTGTTGAATAGATGGCATATCGGGTAGTTTGCGCATGACGCTCACGCAGGGACGTTCAAGACGTTGCGCTAATTTGGGCAAGTCGATAATGTTAAATCCACCCACCGCTAAGCCATCAATCAGTACTAAATGGACTTGATCATAAAATTTACTTTGTAAAAGTAACCGACTCAACACTTCTGTTGCGTCATCGCCATCTTTTTGCACACTTCCCCATACCATGCCTTCAAAGCGCGTGTTAGCGCACACAACCCCTGCGACATTGACGTTTGCCCCACGGCGATTCTCAAATGGCGCATCATCAAAGCCGATGACTCTGATGGTGCGGTTGAGTTGTAACAACTTTTCCAATGTTTTCATAAATGGCTATGAGAAACCAAGTTTTTAACTTGGTTTCTTTAAACGATGGATTACTGTTTAGGCGCAATGTAATCTGCCGGTGGTGCCGAGCCTTCTCCAAAAAAGAATTTTTGCATTTCTTCTTCTAGTGTTTTACGCGTTTTAGGATCAGCAGGCGACAAACGATATTCATTAATCAGCATAGTTTGTTGTTTCATCCACATGTTCCATCCCTCTTGAGAGACATTCTCAAAAATTTTTTTGCCCAATTCACCGGGATAAGGGGCAAATTTTAGTCCTTCGGCTTCTTTCCCTAATTTGATGCAATTTACCATGCGACTCATAACAATAATTCTCCTGTGTTAGTCAATTGTGCAAGTAAGCGTGCCACCGGGGCTGCTAAACCAATAGGTTGGTTGATGTTATACCAAACGGTATCTTTAAGCGCCACCGGTTGACAAGTTTCAATTGGAATATGCACCGGGGTAATATCTAAATGAAAATGAGTAAAAGTGTGACGCAACGGTTGCCAAGTGTAACATGTTGGAACAACATTGTTGAGATGTTGTTGGCACCAAGCAGGAATATCAGTGGTACTTTGACATTCAGGAAAACTCCATAAGCCGCCCCAAATACCTTTGGGTGGGCGCTTTTCTAATAAAATTTCGCCCAAGGGATTTTCTAGCATGATAAAGGTCGTGCTTTTGACAGGTAAAGTTTTACGCGTTTTTGGGGTGGGGTAAGCTTTTTCTTGCCCATTTTGATGGGCAACACAATCATGAAGAAAAGGACAAAGCGTACATTGGGGACGGCTACGTGTACAAACTGTCGCACCTAAATCCATGATGGCTTGAGTATAGGCAGCAACGCGCTCGGTGGGTGTATTTTTTTCTGCCAAATCCCATAAATGATTTGCAACCTTGGTTTCACCCACCCACCCTTCAACAGCGTAGTAGCGACATAACACCCGCTTAACATTACCATCCAAAATGGGATAACGCTGCCCGTATGCCAACGCTAAAATTGCGCCCGCTGTTGAACGCCCAATGCCGGGCAACCCCATCAATTTATCCAAGTCAATCGGCAAGTTTCCTGCATATTCAGTGCAAATTTTTTGTGCAGCCTGATGTAAATGGCGGGCACGAGCATAGTAGCCTAAACCTGTCCAATAATGTAATACCTCATCATCAGCGCTAGCAGCTAATGTTTGCACATCAGAAAAGCGTTGCATAAAACGTTGATAATAGGGGATAACAGTATTGACTTGAGTTTGTTGGAGCATGATTTCTGATACCCAAACGCGGTAAGGCGTGGGCTTAACTTGCCAAGGTAAATCAGTGCGTCCGTATTTGTCAAACCATGTTAGCAAACGTTGGCTGAAGTTCATAGTAAAGTAAAGGATAAAACCTAGGTTTTATCCTCTTTATAACTCATCCCTGTCGTTATAAGAAAATTTTCTTTAAAATAAAAAAACACTAAATAGCCCGAATCTTTCGAGCCTGCCCCTCCAACTGCTCCAAAGAAGCACTCATTTCACTCACCCGTTGCCGTTCTTTTTCCACAATTTCAGCCGGCGCACGCGCAGTAAATTTAGGATTTTCCAATTTGGCAGTACTTTTTGCTAAATCTTTTTTGAGCTTTTCCATTTCCTTATTGAGCCGCTTTAATTCAGCCTCCTTGTCAATGAGCCCCGCCAATGGAATTAAAATCCGCATGTCTCCCACTAATGCAATCGCTGATTCTGGCGCATCAGCATCTACCCAAGTCACACTATCTAAACGTGCCAATGTGGTGATGATGCTGTGGTGCGTTTGCCATTTTTGTTGATCCCCGGCGCTGCCATTTTGTACTAATACTGGCAAAAGTTTGCTGGGGGTAATGTCCATTTCTGCCCGAATCCGTCGCACACCTAAGACAAATTGTTTAATCCACTCTATTTCTTGCAGTATTTGAGTATCTATTTTCTCAGTTTGTGGCTGCGGATAGGGTTGTTGCATGATTGTCTCACCGCTTTGCCCCGCTAACGGTGCCACTCGTTGCCACAGTTCTTCGGTGATAAATGGTATAATCGGATGCAATAAACGGAGCAAGCTTTCTAACACCCGCACTAAGGTACGTCGTGTACCACGCTGTACCGCTTCACTGGCATTTTGTAACGCCGGCTTGGAAAATTCTAAATACCAATCACAATATTCATTCCAAGTAAATTCATACAAGGCATTCGCCGCTAAATCAAAGCGATACGATTTGATCTGTTGATGCACTTGCGCTTCAACTTGTTGTATCAGCGAAATAATCCACTTGTCTGTTAATGATAATGCCACTTCGCTATTTGTTAAATCTTTGCCCTCAGTATTCATTAAAACATAGCGAGTGGCATTCCATAATTTGTTGCAAAAATTACGATAGCCCTCAATTCGCCCTAAATCAAAACGAATATCGCGCCCTGTTGAGGCTAAGGCGGCAAAAGTAAAGCGCAAAGCATCAGTGCCAAAAGCGGGTATGCCTTCAGGATATTGCTTGCGAGTGGCTTTTTCAATTTTTTCTGCCATCTCGGGCTGCATTAACCCTGTTGTCCGTTTTTCCAATAAAGCCTCTAATTCAATACTGTCTATCAAATCCAAAGGATCAAGCACATTGCCCTTAGATTTAGACATTTTTTGTCCATCAGCGTCCCGTATTAAGCCATGAATATAAACTTCGTGGAATGGCACATCTCCCATAAATTTCAGCCCCATCATAATCATCCGGGCAACCCAAAAGAAAATGATGTCAAAACCGGTGACAAGTACGCTGGTTGGGTAAAACCTTTTGAGACGCTCGGTATTTTCAGGCCACC
>CAYFOB010000137.1:0-1527 GCA_964344525.1 uncultured Thiomargarita sp. | reverse complement strand
GCCATAATGCTGATGAAAACCAGGTATCCAACACATCATTGTCTTGCCTCAATGCCACAGATTCTGCAATTTGGTATTTTTCGCGCACCTGTGTTTCAGAATAACCCACATAAACTTTGCCCTGATCATCATACCAAGCCGGAATGCGATGTCCCCACCAAATTTGGCGACTGATACACCAATCTTGAATATTACGCATCCATTCAAAATAGGTTTTTTTCCAATTATCAGGAATAAATTTAATCCGCCCCTCTTCAACAGCAGCAATCGCAGGCGCCGCCAAAGGCGCAATTTTCACAAACCATTGATCCGTCAAAAACGGCTCAACCACCGCGATCACCCCGTGGCACCATTAATTTATGGGGTTTAATTTCGACCAATAACCCAGCCGCCTCTAAATCCGCAACAATTTGCTTACGCGCAACAAAACGATCCATGCCCTGATAAGCCGCTGGCGCATTGTCATTGAGCTTAGCATCAACGGTAAAAATATTAATCAAGGGCAAATTGTGACGTTTTCCCACCTCATAGTCATTAAAATCATGAGCTGGCGTAATTTTCACACAGCCTGAGCCAAATTCCGGATCAACATGCACATCGGCAACCACCGGAATGGTGCGCTCAGTCAAAGGCAACGCCACCTCTTTTCCAATTAAGTGTTGATAACGCGCATCATCAGGATGCACCGCAACCGCAGTATCACCAAGCATAGTTTCAGGGCGAGTCGTGGCAACGACCAAATCACCACTTCCATCAACTAAGGGATAACGCAAATGCCACAAGGAGCCGTTTTCCTCCTGAGACTGCACCTCTAAATCAGACACCGCCGTATGCAAAATGGGATCCCAATTCACCAAACGCTTACCCCGATAAATCAACCCTTCATCATACAAGCGCACAAAAACTTCGCGCACTGCATGAGAAAGCCCCTCATCCATGGTAAAACGCTCATGCGCCCAATCCAGTGAAGCCCCCATGCGCCGTAACTGTCGCGTGATCTGCCCACCAGAATGCGCTTTCCAATCCCAAACTTTCTCAATAAAAGCCTCGCGCCCCAAATCGTGGCGCGTCTTACCCTCAAGCGCCAACTGCCGCTCAACGACCATTTGAGTCGCAATCCCTGCATGATCAGAACCCGCTTGCCACAAAGTATTATCACCGTTCATACGATGATAACGAGTCAAAATATCCATGAGGGTATCTTGAAAGGCATGCCCCATGTGCAAGGTACCAGTCACATTAGGCGGTGGGATCATAATACAATAAGGCGTACTTCCGCCAGAGGGCGCAAAATAGCCTTTTCCTTCCCAAATTTTGTACCAATGTTGTTCTATCGCATGTGGAGAATAAGTTTTTTCCATTCTTTGTTTGTGTGGTGATGAGTGAAATGTGAAATTATAGCGGAAAATGTTTTTGAACTGTGATTTATGTGATCAAAACCATAATATCTCAATCACATAAATCACAGTTCGATTAAAATTGTGGCAATTTTCTCAAATTCACATATTCCAACAGCCCATCCAAGTC
>CAYFOB010000136.1:4419-8624 GCA_964344525.1 uncultured Thiomargarita sp. | reverse complement strand
GCCACCATCAGGGACGCGAAGCGTCCGCGACGCAGAGCGTCGCCACAGGCATTCCCAAGCAACGAGGATGCGTAACATCAATTCTTAAATATAATCCTTGTAATTAATCCGTAAACGCTATCACATCCAACGTTTTATAAAATTTATTAAATTTTACAAAGATTTTGTCAAATTTTTTCGCTATTTTATTGATTTCTATTGAATTTTTTGGTTGCAATTTTATAAACAAAACCGATACACTACTCAAAATTTTGAATACTAGGTTGCCTTGAACAAATATTAGGAATTTTAACTGTGAACAAATGGAAATGTGAATTTGAGGGTGTGACGGCTAAATGGCCTACTCGAAAACAAGAAACATTAAAAAATATTCAGTTAGAGCCTTCCCTTATCAAAGATTATTCTATGATCCCTTTGATGGGGCAAAGTGGACAAGGTAAAAGCACTCTACTTTATTTATTAGCGGCGTTGAAATGGCCCCATAGTGGTCAAATTACGTGGACTTTTCCTGATGGTCACACGTTGTCTTGGACTCATAAAGGGCTCATTTCCAAGAAAGCGGCTTGGTTACGGCGACAACGTTTTGGGTTTGCCTTTCAGGATCATACTTTGACGGCTCATTTGACAGTGCTCGAAAATATTGCCTATCCCCTGGTGCTTAAGGGCGAAAAGTGGTCGAAGGCACTCCAAAAAGCGAAGGAGCAATTGGTAGAAGTCTTGTTGCCTGATGAGAAAATAGAAGATTTTACGGAGAGTTTTCCTGCACAGCTTTCAGGGGGACAACAACAGCGTGTTGCCTTGGCGCAAGCGATGATTCATGAGCCTTGGGTGTTGTTTGCTGATGAGCCCACCGGGCAATTGGATTATCATACTCGTCAACAAGTGATGACTGTTCTTAAAAACTGGATAGCTGCTAAAACAGAATATGAACGCCGCCTGATTTGGGAGACTCATCATCATACTGATGATCTTGATATGATGAATATAGATACCTTACTTTTTATAGGGGATGGTAAATGTGAAAAGTACGACCGTTCACAATTAGAAAGCTGGATGAACAAGGAGGGGGCATGAGGCTTTGGTTAAATCTCGCTTGGGTTGAATGGCGTCGTTCTTTTTTTTGGAGTAAAAGCGCTAAGCCAGATTTTTTTTGGTTAACTATATTATTAGCGCTGACTTTGAGCTTAGCATTGCTTGTTTATGGCAGTCGTGAAGGTTTATTGAATCGCTTTATGGATGTCTCTTTGGGTTATATCCAGCAAGCGGGTATCCCTATTTGGGTGATTGCAGGAGTCGATGAACATGGGCGCGTTATTGATCGTGAATTACTTGAAAAAATTAAAGCGCAAAAAATTGATATTTATCCATCTCGTCTTGTCGAGTGGGATGAAATCTCACTTCCCAAAACGATGGATGGCAAAACACCCATTTGGAAAGCAAAACATTTGCCCTTTAAAGGATGGGCAGTCACTCCAGAGGATCCCTTATGGAAAGGTAATTTGTCTGGTCACACAGAAAATACTGTGTTGCCTTTAGAAGTGATTCTCAGTAAATCCTTATTTGAGCAATATTTTCACTGTGCTGAATATGAAAAAGCGTTAGAGGAGGCTTTTGAAGAAAAAAGACTTGCTAATTTTACTAAAAAACAGCCAACATCAAATGATAAGTTATATTGTCTAACAGATCATTTGTGGCTAGATGTGAGAACACCGCAAAAGCGCGAATTGTTGTCCTTTCGCATTCATTGGGTAGAAGGACGTATTCCTACCATGGATGAACTGGGTTTTCTATTTCCCATGAGTACTTTGTATGCACTCAGAGTGGCGAAATATTATCCTGATGTTAAATATTACCCAGAGGGGGAAGGGAGCGAAAAAGCACAACGCATTAAAACGTTGATACTTTGGCAACTTGAAGATGATCAGGCTTTACGCAACAATTTAGTCAGTTGCCTTTTTGCTGAGGAGGAAAGCCAAGGTAATCAAATTGCTTTGAAACGCCCATTGCCTTTAGCATGGGTTGCCCAATGTGCTGAGCGTTATGATATTCCTTTGCAAACCTCTTTTGATCAATTTTTGGAAGAACCTTATTTGGCTATTGCGGAATCTTACGAAGGGCATGCTTTTGATTATGAAAATGATCATTTAACTTTATTTTGTGAAGCTTCGACACCTAATTGTTATCCAACTCAAGGTTTTTTGTTTGCTTGGAAAAGATATATTAAAAACGGCTATGTGGTTAGCAATGAAAATCAAGTGACAGCCGATATGTTGGCAATGATTGGGGGATATTATCAAGCTTTTGTTTATGTTAAGGAGCGTGGCACTTTATTTGAGCAATTGAAAAAAATTCAAACCATAGCAAGATCCCCAGAGGATCCTCCAGCCTTAAGTGTTCATCCAACTTATAATAATGCGCTGGTACGTTTTCACTTTATTGACAAAGTGATGCAATTACTCGATTCAAAATATACGCTGTTTTTTTTGCTATTTCTTGGCGTGTTACTATTTGTGCAAATTGGCATTGTTATCCAGCATCGTGAACATGATTATGGCATTTTTATGGCAAAAGGGATGACTTGGGGTCAACTTCGTTGGATGGTTTGTCTCCAAATTGTGTTGAGTTTTGTGATCGGGTTGATACTCACTTTAGGCGCTATTTTATGGGTGCGAGCGGCACTTGGCTCAGAGCTGAGTTTAATCACTAAACTATATGAAGCCAATCTTCAAGTAGGTGATTTAGAGCTGTTACCCCTATTATGGCAAGAATACTCAATAGTCAGTGTGGTTATTTTAGGCATAGCGCTTGTTATGGCGATAGGATTTCTGATTTGGAAACAAATACGTTTGGGACAAGAAGCGGCGCATTTTTTTAAATAATTGATGTGACGCATTTTTTTCCAACCTTAGAACTACAAGGATTATATTTAAGAAGGGATAAGTCAAAACCTTATAAGATGCGCGGTTTATCCATTTTTTTTTTTAACTACAAGGATTGGGTATAAGCAAGGATAAACCAAAAGCTTATGCCATCAAATAGATTTTGACTTATCCTTGTTTATACCCAATCCTTGTAGTTAAAAAAAAATTGAGGGGGAGATGAACGACATTTTTTATCAAACAATAATTAAGTTGATTCTATTTTTTTGTTTACTTAGCTTGTTGAATGGCTGTCCACATGAAAATAGTAAAGAGTCTGAACAGCCAATAGACAACGAAAATCCGAAACCTGCTGATAATGAACAAGCTATTCCACCTGAACAAAAGAGCCATTCAGAGGAAACTATTGCCTCTACTTCTAATGGTGAAACTACTGAAGTGAGGAGTCGTTCATTCAGTTGTACAGAATTTGTACATATCACACATCACGGAGAATCCAAAAGCACCACACATCAAGAAACAACAGGTTGTGACGAATTTTTTGGAAAGAAGGCGCCAAAAATAACACCACCAGAAATGGTAAACATTAATGCCGGATCATTTCAAATGGGAGAATATGAAGAAGAGAACACAAATGGTAATAAATCTCCCCACATAGTTTTGGTGGACAAATTTGCGATAGGAGTCAAAGAAGTCACTTTTGCTGAATATGATATTTTTGCTGAAGTCACAAAAAGAGAAAAACCTGATGATTATGGGTGGGGGCGAGGTGATCGTCCTGTCATTAATGTTTCTTGGCATGATGCTGTGGCTTATGCCAAATGGTTAGGTGATCAAACAGGAGAAAAATATCGTCTACCAACAGAAGCCGAATGGGAATATGCGGCACGTGGATGTCGCAATCAAAAAACGGCTGAGCCTGCCTGCACCGATAACCAATATTGGTGGGGCGATCAAATGGATAGTAACCAAGCCAATTGTCATGGATGTGGTGATCAATGGGATAAAAAAACGAGTCCCGTTGGTTCTTTTGAAAAAAATCCTTTTGGTTTATATGACACAGCTGGCAATGTGTGGGAATGGACATGCTCAGAATATGAAAAATCGTATAGTGGTAAAGAAGTCAGTTGTGTGAACGAAATCGGTGAAAGCACTCAATTTGCCGTTCGCGGAGGTTCATGGTATTCTATACCTAAACAGCTCGGTTCTGGCTATCGGTTTAAGCGTTTTCCAAGTGAACGTTATAATGAAATTGGTTTTCGTTTAGTTATGGAATTTGAATAATTATGTATTTTTTGTTCCACCCACTCGAAGCGGAGCTTCGAG
>CAYFOB010000136.1:0-4319 GCA_964344525.1 uncultured Thiomargarita sp. | reverse complement strand
GCATGCATTCCCAAGCGGGAGCTTGGGAACGAGAAAACCGATTTCTTCTCGTTCCACCCACTCGAAGCGGAGCTTCGAGGCATGCATTCCCAAGCGGGAGCTTGGGAACGAGAAAACCGATTTCTTCTCGTTCCCAAGCTCTGCTTGGGAATGCATTCCCCGACGCTCTGCGTCGAGTGGTTTTGGGAAAAAAAAATACGTCACATGACTCACTAACTGCATCTAAAAAAGAGGAAATTAATAGAAAAAACATCATGAATACACGTACTTTATACATTTTCTTTATGTTGACGTTTTTGGTTGCCTGTGTGCAAAAACCAGATAAAACTCCAACATATGATCGTCAACCCTCATCTGGTAATTTATTATCAACTTCTGTTAAACCCTCAGTTGCTTCAGCACCTGAAATTTCAGAAGGAAAAACCATTGTCGTTTCGACAGGAAAGGGGTTAGATCAGCATGGCAAAGCCATTCAAAAAGCACTTTATAGTGTTTTAAAGCCCTATTTAGGTAAAACATTGCCGTTTGCCTTACAAATCGTTGATCCTGGAAAGGCAACTGAGCCATTTTCTGGAACCCTTAATAAGAATAGCCTTTGGCAGCTGATTAGCCAAAATATTCGTTTTGGGCATTCACCAAATGCTTTAAAAACTTTGGAAAAGGTCAAAGACTCCTCAAGAAGCGTGCTTTATTTCACCGATAATGGTGGAATTCCTGCGAATTTGAATGAGTTAGATCCAAGGGCATTGTCTGCACCAAAAGCTTGGCAAGAAAAAGGCATTGCGTTGACAGTGCTAACAACGGGTTCATGCAATGTGTGGACAAGTAAGGCTAATGCCCAATGCAAATCTTTGGGTGACGTTGATAATATTGAAAGTGAACTACGTCATTTTCTGGAACAGTGATAAGGAGATATTGAGTATGTCAAGACCATTTGCTTGGTTGTTAGGGTTATTTGTGGTGTTTGGGGGAGTCATTTCTTGTGGCACTAAAACGGCATTGTTAAAATCGGAAAATACTTCCTTCTTAGAATCCGAAGTTAAACTGGATAAATGTTTTGATGGAACAAAGCTTATTTCCCATGTTCCTTGGAAAGACCAAAAGTTCATTGAGCTGGGAACCGTAATACACCACAAAGCGGTCACTTCTAAAGAAGATAATTATTTAGAAGTTGCTATTGTACCTTACATTAAACGAGAAGGGATAAAGTATCCGATAATTTTCAAACAGAACAATTACTACTTTACATGTAATAAAAACAACAAAGAGAATCACTTCCCGTTGATTGAAGCTGAATGGGAAAACTATCCAACTATTGGGATTGAAACTTCTAAAAAAGTGGATGAATCTTTTAGAAATGTTTTGGCAAGTGGTTGGAAGGATATACCCACTCAGAAATCTCCAAAAATAGAAAAAAAAGAAATTCGCTCTCATTCGACTTTAAAAATGAAAGACTTACTCGAACAAATTCTCATTCATCAAAAAGTTGAAGAGATGGATTCTCGTGTTACAGCGTGGAATCGTGAACTTGAGTTGCTTGAAAAAGAACAAAAAATTGCCAAGGTAGACTACTTAACTGATCCCAATGCAATAGTTCCAGGTAGCAAGGCAGCACCATCTGCCCCCCCAGTAGCTGAATCACCAAAAGAGCCCCAAGGTGCTCAAACGGATGATGAAGCCGCAACAGAAGAGAGTTCTTCTACAGAAGATGTACCAGAACCACCTCCAGCATCAACAGCAAAGATCGAGGTAAGAATAAAATTACCAAAAGACTTCGTTAAGTTATTTGGAAGTGCTGAGAAATTGAAGAAACAAATGAAATTAGAGAATTGTGGAAAAGACAGTGAAATTACACCACATGCTAATGGAACATTTTATACAGCTTGTTCTCAAAAACCAACTTCTTTGAACATTACTGGTTTTCAGCGTATTAGGGGAACCAAAGAAAAAGAAAATTTGGTAATTATTAAGCCTAATTCCAGAGATATTTTTTCAAGTAGCGTATCTCTTAATACACAGACAACAATTGCCTATTTTGGAAAAAATAATCAGCAAGAATGTTTATTTGAATCAAATGGACAAAAAGTTTATTTTCATTACAAATGTATAGGCAAACAATTGTTTTTCCCAAATTCCACAGTTAGACGTTGTGGTTTTCAAGGTAATCTGTCATTGAAAAATATCGGGAATTCTTTGCGGCTCGAAAAAACAGAATGCTATATTGACTTAAAGTCACCATTTAAATTATCAGAGTCTCCAACTGGTGAGTGCCGTTTACAAAAGAAGAAAAAGACATTACGTTGTAAGTTGTCTGATATTAGCTCAAACGAAAAAACATTCACTTTAAAGTGGGGCAAAGGTTGGGAAGACACTAAAATTCATGTTGATCTCAACGAAAAAAGTCACACGATTTCTGCTGATGAAATTAGACCCATTTGGCCCTTTAAAGAAGAGGATTGGTTATCACCTACTGTCGCATCTGGTTCAGGTCAACCATCATGTGATATTAAGACGCCTAAATATGCGATAGATGGGAAGGTCACTTATAAGGTTGGTAATCACACTCAATCATTTGAATTAGATGGAGCTCAACTTCCAACTTTAGAGAAGTGGAAAGGTCATAAATTGCCTACTCATATCAGTTTCGATGTAAAACAACAGCCTCAAGATGGTAAAACGGCTAGAAACTATGAACAAGCTACTGAGGTTAGTTGGCAATTATCTCGTGAACCTAATTGGTCTTTAAAAAAATTAGAAGTCGGGAAGGTGGAAGTGCGAGCCAGTACCGTGCAAGATCCTAATAAGTTGCTGGAAGGTAGTTATCGACTCATGCAGTACGATACTATGGCTGCTTGTCGTGAGAGCAAGGATGGTTCTGCCTTGGGTTATTATCCTGAAAAGCAAACATTAAATGCTAAACCATGCGCTTATTTTGGTTTGTATGATGAGGGGGAAGGAAAACGAGCAAGTCGCTGTACACAAATTAGTGAAGATATGCTTTCTTTTGAACCTTCTAGTTGTGGCAAAAAACGTCGAGTTGTTGTGATTTCTACTGGAAATGGCTTAGATAGCCATGGTAGAAGCATCGAAAACGCGCTACTTAAAGTCTTTCAAGAAAAACATAGGACTCCCTTTACAGTGGTCACAATAAATACAGGACGTCAGTTAAGTTCGGACTTACTAACTTGTGAAGAAATGAATGAATTGGAAAAGGATGAGGTTCGAGAATTCGTCAATGAGAAATTGATAAGTAAAATAATCTTTGGGGCCAGGGATTTACGTGCCTTACAAGATTTAAAAAAGGTCAATGATGTTTTCCAAAAGAATTTGCAAAGTGTTTTTTATATCGTTGCTGACTCTAAGGTTCTTGACAACGTGGACGATACCACAGATTTAGCCACAACAAATGCATGGAGAAATCGCACGCCGCCTGTACAATTAACTGTGTTCACAACAAAATCATGTGAAGTATGGAAAAAACATACAAAAGCAACATGTTATTTGTTGTCTAAAGATAATATCGAACCAAGATTAAGAGAATTTCTTCAGTAACCTAACTGCTCTCATGCCCACCAAAAGTCTAGTGCAGGATGGCGGAAATTTCCAGGCCACCTACACTCGAAGCAGAGCTTCGATGAATGCATTCCCAAGCAGGAGCTTGGGAACGAGAATAAATAGGTTTTCTCGTTCCCAAGCTCCCGCTTGGGAATGCATGCCCCGAAGCTCCGCTTCGAGTGGCCTGGAAATTTCCGCCCTCCGGCACTAGTACAACGGATTTTGGGAGTAAACGGATTTAGCATGACTTATAGCACTTTGACAATGAGTACAACTAATGTATGACAACGAATAAAATACCATTTTTTTATCAAAGTCACACATTAGCTGTACTCACCACGCATTTTGTATTTCACACAACGCTATAATCCGTTTATTCCCCAAATCCGTTGTACTAAATATCGTTGTACTACAAACAAACCGGAGAAACAATGAAACGATTAACTTTCTTCTCAAGTGCGTTACTACTTGCATTCACTCAAGCGCAAGCGAATATCAAAGGAGGCTGCGAAGAGCACACATTTCCTTTGTTAGAAGATAAAAAAACCATCAACACTACACAGCCTTTGCGAGTGTTGCGTCAAAATGCCCCTGTTTATTCGCGTGCCAGAGGAAATCAGATAAAAACGAAACTCAAATTTGGGGAAGCCTTGGATGCTTTAACTATCAGCGACAGTTCTAAGCTTGGGCGTGTGAAAGTCAGTCGCATCGGGGCTTTGCCTGAAAATTCGTTGGGATGGATGGATAGAAGTGATTTGTTATGT
>CAYFOB010000135.1:2697-8638 GCA_964344525.1 uncultured Thiomargarita sp. | reverse complement strand
AGTAATCCTTGTAGTTATTTGTGGTTTTGGAACTTCCGTGCGTAACATCAGTTAATAAAGGATAAGTCAAAAGCGATATTGGGTTTATCCTTTATTAAAAGTAATCGCTTTCCGTTATTAGTGAGATGAAAGATTTTCAGGTATTTTGGAGCCCAAAGCGCTGCTTTGGACTCCAAAATACGGTATTGTGAACGGGTACTTATCAGTTGGTTCATTTTTTGTGCACTATTGCACCCGTTTCAGGAATAACGAACTGGTTTGTCAGTGCCCTCCAGCCAAATTTAATCCAACTATCCCTACAACTATCAAAACAATAGAGAAGATTTTTACCAAAGTGGCGGGTTCATGAAACCACATGATTCCAATTATCGCTATCAAGGCTGTTCCTAATCCTGACCATATTGCGTAAGCAATACTAATATCTATTGTTTTGATGACTATCGCTAATAAACCCAGTCCTAATGCGTAAAATGCTAACATGGCTATTATGGGTCCTGTTTTGGTAAAACCATCTGATAATTTCAGACAAATCGTGCCAGAAACTTCCAAAACGATAGCTACTATAAGCAAAATCCAAGTCATTGCTTTAAGGTCCATTATTCCTCTTCCTCAACATCTAAAATTTTATCTAACCCCACCAATTGTTCTCCTTTTTTCAGGCGAATCAAGCTAACGCCTTGGGTGTTACGGCTCATGACAGAAACGCCACTGACTGGGGTACGTACCAGTGTGCCACGATTGCTAATCAGCATAATATCATCATCTTCTTCAACTTGTACGGCACCAATCACTTCTCCATTACGATCAGAAGTTTTAATGGCTATCACACCTTTAACGTTTCGACTTTTTACAGGATAATCGTCAAGGGGCGTTCTTTTGCCATAACCGTTGATAGTCGCCGTTAAAATTTGACTTTGTGTGTGTGTGACAATCAAGGAAATAACTTGATCTTCAGGTGCTAAATTGAGGCCACGTATTCCACGAGCACTACGCCCCATCGAACGCACGCCTTTTTCTTTAAAACGTGCCACCTTTCCAAATTTGCTAAACAATATCACATCACGTTGTCCATCAGTTATATCGACTCCAATTAATTGATCATTTTCTGCTAAATTGATAGCAATAATACCCTTAGCGCGAGGATGGGAAAAATCTCTCAGTGGTGTCTTTTTCACCGTACCTTTGGCGGTTGCCATAAAGACAAATTGATTGTCTGTGAATTCACGGACTGGTAATATGGCATTAAGTCGCTCATTTTCTTCTAGTGGTAATAGGTTGATAATCGGTTTTCCCCGTGATGTGCGATTGGCGTGGGGCAATTGGTGTACTTTTAGCCAATAGATTTTGCCAAAATTGGTAAAGCATAAAATGATGTCGTGGGTATTGGCAACAAAAAGTTTGTCAATAAAATCTTCTTCTTTCATTTGTGTGGCAGATTTTCCCATGCCACCACGTTTTTGGGCTGAATAGGTGCTCACGGCTTGTGATTTGATATAGCCTTCATGAGACAATGTCACAAGTACATCTTCTTCGGGAATTAAATCTTCTATGCTGAGATTGATGCCTTCCGAGACGATTTGAGTGCGTCGCTCGTCGCCATATTCTTCACGCACGGCGAGTAATTCTGTGCGTATGACTTCCATTAGGCGATCAGTGTTATTTAGAATTTCTAACAATTCTTTAATGCGAAGTAATAGGTTTTTGAATTCATCCCGAATTTTATCCTGTTCTAAGCCAGTCAAACGGTGCAAACGTAATTCTAAAATCGCTTGCACTTGCGCATCGGACAACTGATAGTTCGTCTTTACCAAACCAAATTCAGGGGGGAGTCCATCAGGGCGCGATGCTTGGACCTCTTCTCCCTGTAACATTTTTTTGACGATGCCAGGTTTCCATGGTTTGTCTAATAGATGGCTGCGTGCCTCCTGTGGATTTTTAGCGGCTTTAATCAACACAATCATTTTGTCAATGTTGCTTAATGCCACTGCTAAGCCTTCTAAAATATGTGCCCTTTCTTTCGCCTTACGTAATTGCCACGCGGTACGTCGCGTGACGACTTCTCGCCGATGGCGAATAAATAATTCAATTAATGCCTTCAGTGAGAGTAAGCGAGGTTGCCCGCCCACTAACGCTACCATGTTAATGCCAAACACGGTTTGCATTTGCGTATGTTGAAAGAGGTTATTCAACACGACATCCGCAATTTCGCCGCGCCGCAGTTCAATCACCATGCGAATACCATCTTTATCAGATTCATCGCGTAAGGCGGTGATACCTTCTATTTTTTTATCTTTGATTAATTCCGCAATTTTTTCAACTAAGCGGGCTTTATTAACTTGATAGGGTAATTCGGTGACGACAATTTTTTGTTTACCGTCTTCATCTCCTTCAATTTCTGTGCGAGCACGGATATAAATACGTCCACGCCCTGTGTTGTAAGCGTCTAAAATACCTTTTGCACCGTAAATAATGCCTGCTGTGGGAAAATCTGGCGCCGGTAATTCTTTCATCAAGGCTTCGAGACTTAAGCTGGAATCATCAATCAACGCGAGACAAGCATTCACCACCTCCCGTAAATTATGAGGTGGAATATTGGTTGCCATGCCTACTGCAATACCACTGGAACCATTGATAAGTAAATTCGGAATGCGCGTTGGAAAAACGGTTGGTTCTAATTCAGATTCATCGTAATTGGGGACAAAATCAACAGTTTCTTTATCAATATCCGCCAGCATTTCGTGGGTGATTTTTGCCATGCGGATTTCAGTGTAACGCATTGCGGCTGGGCTGTCTGAATCTATTGAACCAAAATTTCCTTGTCCATCAACCAGCATATAACGTAAGGAAAATGGTTGCGCCATGCGTACGATCGTGTCATACACAGAGGCATCTCCGTGTGGGTGAAAACGCCCAAGCGCATCACCGACAATGCGGGCCGATTTTTTATAAGGTTTATTCCACGCATTGCCGAGCTCATGCATCGCATATAATGAACGCCGATGTACAGGTTTAAGTCCATCGCGTACGTCAGGCAATGCCCTACCAACAATCACGCTCATTGCGTAATCTAGGTAGGATTGTTTCATTTCATCTTCTATGTTAACTGGTAAGATTTCTTTTGCAAATTTAACCATTTAAGTTTAAATATCCTTGGCTTGGCAGTAGAATTAGCAAGATGTCGAAAGGCGGCATGATTATATCATAAAAAGACGTTTTTTGCTGTGTTCAATGGTTAGTTATCAGTTGTTAGTTAACTTACGATAAACGATTTTTAAAATCTTCATATCCAAATTGCCGAATAATGTGCAATTGATTGTCACGATAGAGGGCTATTGTGGGTAGTTGAACACCGTTAAAGGTGGTTGTTTTTACCATTGAGTAGTGAGCCATATCAAGAAATTGAAGTTTGTCTCCAATTTTGAGTGGTTTATCAAAGGAGTAATCCGAAATCACATCGCCAGCTAAACAGGAGTTGCCACCAAGACGGTAAGTATAAGCTTTTTCGCCAGCTTGCCCTGCGCCTAGAATGTCTGGAGTATAAGGCATTTCTAGTACGTCAGGCATATGTGCGGTGGCTGATGTGTCCAAAATGGCAATATCCATTTGGTTGTGGATGATATCTAATACTGTTGCCACCAGCACGCCAGCATTTAATGCCACTGCTTCCCCGGGTTCGAGATAGACTTCAACATTGTATTTTTCTTTGAATTGGTTAATCAATTTGCAAAGATGTGCGACATCATAATCTTCGCGGGTAATGTGATGTCCTCCGCCAAAATTGATCCATTTCATTTGTGGTATGAATGCAGCAAATTTGGTTTCAAAAACTTTAAGTGTTCTTTCAAGTGCATAGGAGTCTTGCTCGCAAAGGGTATGAAAATGAAGCCCTGAAATGCCTTCAAGGTTTTTATTTTCAAAGTCTTTTGGTAAAATGCCCAGCCGTGAACCTGGGGTGCAGGGATCGTAAATAGCGACTTTTCCTTCTGAATGTTCAGGGTTGAGTCGTAGTCCAAATTCGACTTGATCGGCAAATTTTTCTCTCAGTGGCTTGAATCGCTCATATTGAGAAAAGGAGTTAAAAACCAGATGATCGCTTTTTTCCAGACATTGCTTTAGAGTTTCTTCGCTGTAGGCTGGTGAATAAGTATGTACTTCTCGTCCAAATTCTTCGCGTCCAAGAATGGCTTCGTGGATGGAACTGGCACAAACGCCATGCAATGTTTTTTTGAGGAGTGGGAATGTGGCAAACATGGCAAAGCCTTTAAGTGCAAGTAAACATTTTACTCCTGTTGCTTGTTGTATTTGGTCAAAAATCACCATATTGCGTTCTAAAGCATGATAATCTACGACAAAACAAGGAGAAGGGACTTTGTTTAGGTTTAGTTTCATTTCGACAAGGATTTGGTAAAATAACTACAAGGATTATATTTAAGAAGGGATAAACCCCAGCTCATAGATGGCGCAAGACTTATCCTTTTTTAAAAGTAATCCTTGTAGGGGGAAGAAAGCTACGTAACATCAATTTTATTGGATTCAGACAATACCCCAGACAAATCGCCTTCATACTCAACCCAAGGCAATCCATGAAGATTCAATTTTTCCATAAACGGTTCAGGATCAAATTGTTCCATGTTAAAAACGCCTTCACCACGCCACTTGCCAGTCAGCATCATCATTGCGCCAATCATAGCAGGTACGCCGGTTGTATATGAGACTGCCTGTGATTGCACTTCTTCATAACATTTGGCATGGTCACATATGTTGTAAATATAGTACCGCTTTTCTTTGCCCGCCTTGATGCCTTTTATGAAACAGCCAATGCAGGTACGTCCTTGTGTTAATGGTCCTAATGAGGCAGGATCAGGGAGTAGCGCTTTTAGGAATTGAAGTGGTACGATTTCTTGTCCTTGGTAGTTAATGGGCTTAATGCTGGTCATGCCCACATTTTCTAGGACTTCCAAGTGTTTGAGATAAGTATCAGAAAAAGTCATCCAAAAACGTGTTCGTTTCAGCTCGGGTAGGTGTTTGACCAATGATTCCATTTCTTCATGGTACATCAGGTAGATTTTACGTGCGCCAATACCTTCAGGAAAATCAAAAGTTCGGCAAATGCTCAATGGTTCAGTCTCAATCCATTGTCCATTATCATAGTATTTACCACGCGCTGACACTTCACGGATATTAATTTCAGGATTGAAATTCGTTGCAAAAGGTTGTCCATGATCCCCTGCATTGCAGTCGATAATATCTAACTCATGAATTTCATCAAACTGTGTTTTTTTTGCCCAGGCAGTGAAAACGTTTGTCACCCCAGGATCAAATCCACTGCCCAACAGTGCCATAAGCCCGCGTTCTTTAAACCTGTCATGGTATGCCCACTGCCATTTATAACAAAATTTGGCTTCATCAGGTGGCTCGTAATTGGCAGTATCCAAGTAATCAACGCCTGTCTCAAGACAAGCATCCATGATGTGCAAATCCTGATAGGGTAAAGCAACATTAATCACCAGTGCGGGTTTGAAATCATTGATCAATGCAACCAGCTCAGGCACCTTATCAGCATCAACCGCTTCGGTGCGAATGGGACGTTGAAGCTGAGCGGCAATTTTTTCACATTTGGAGACTGTTCTACTGGCTAGGCAGATTTCTGAAAATACCTTTGGCACTTGAGCGCATTTGTGAGTGACGACTTGCCCAACGCCACCGGCGCCAATTATAAGTACTTTAGACATGTTTTTTCTTTGTGTTAGATAGATAAGTTGGAGTGCTTCGCGGCCACTTTGCGAACAAGAGCAAATAGTATTGATTGCTATATTATTATATACTTATAATATGCTATAGTTTTTTTTCACACCACAACAAGCAACAATGAAACTCAAAAATCAAATCCTTTTTTGGCTGATACTTTCTGTCGCATGGATGTTCATTGTTCCAGATAATT
>CAYFOB010000135.1:0-2687 GCA_964344525.1 uncultured Thiomargarita sp. | reverse complement strand
TCGCCATTTTATTATGGAAATTTTGGGGGCACTCTTGGCTTTATCGGTGGCAGTGGTGGCTTTTAATTGTTCAGTAGAACAGCGGGAAGGATTAACACCTTATATTGCTGCTGCATTTCTTGCTGCGGGTATCACCGATTTTTTTCATGCATTATTTGTGATGAAAATTTTTCCCTACGCCCCGATGGATCAGCTTATCGGGCAAATAGCGCTTGGATTGATTCTCTGTTTTGGGCTTTTTCGTATAACATTTGATTTTGCCCATCGTCCCCAAACTGGAAAACTCCTGGTATTAACTGGCATTATCATGGCGATTTTAGCATGCGCTCATCTGTTGGCATACCGCCCTTGGGAGCTACTCGCTTTTGGGTTATATGCTGTGTCTGTTTATATCATTTGGAAATATCATAAATGTGATAGTAATGTCACTTTTTTAATCCCATTTTTGTTGATGAGCCTGTTCGCGCAGATGCTAAGTTCTTTGCCATTGTTTGATAGCGCTCATATACTCAAAAATATGAGTTATTTAGCTGTACTTGCCCCGTTGGTTATTCTACTTTTTAAGCGCTCACGCTATTCAATTAAGATAGTTACTATTATACCATTATCAATAATTTCTATCATCTTATTTTTTTTATTAATTACATCAATTATCCCACTTGCTATTTGCAAAAACGAACAATTGTCAGAAATTTTGAGCCGCATTATTACACAAAAACAATTAGAATTAACCTCAATTGAAGATTTTGAAAATGATATCGCAAAATCCTTATTGGTTGGACATGTAACAATATTGTTACTGCTGTTACCTGCGCTTTTTATATTTGGGATTGTTCAAATTAAACGACAAATACATCCTATTTCTCACTTGACAGATATTGCAAAACGTGTTCAATCAGGAGAACAGAATATTCAAGCCACGGTGATTACTCAAGATGAAATTGGTGAATTCACCAATACTTTTAATGTCATGCTTAATAAATTGCATTTGAGTCATCAAAAGCTAGGATTATGTGTTCAAAAACAGACAGAGCATTTATTTAAAACACAAAGCCAACTTCACGAAGCCATTGACTCTATGGATGATGGGTTTGCCCTTTTTGATATGGAGGATTGTCTTGTATTATGTAATGACAAATATCGAAAAATGTACGCTAAAAGCGCCAAAAGTATCGTTTATGGGGCTCAATTTGAGGATATTCTACGATTTGGGGTTGAACGTGGACAATATGCAATTGGCAAAGTTGATGACTGGATAGCAGAACGTTTGCAACAACATCATCAAAATGAAAGTAGCTTTGAACAACAACTGGATAATGGATGTTGGTTACAAGTTAAAGAGCACAAAACCAAAGACGGTGGCACAGTCAGCATACATACCAATATTACAGCGCGTAAGCGCATTGAGGGGGAACTTGCGAAAGAACGTCAAAATTTGGAAAAGACGGTGGAGGTGCGCACTCAAGATTTACGCGATTCTCTCAAAAAACTTGAAGAAAGTAATCAGGCTAAATCACGTTTTCTATCTGCAATGAGTCATGAATTACGCACCCCGCTTAATGGTATTTTAGGCATGAGCGATATGTTACACGAACAATTTTTCGGTGGCCTTAATGAAAAACAATTGACTTATGTCAAACAAATCATTAAAAGTAGCAAACATTTATTAGCGCTCATCAGTGATTTACTTGATACTGCCAAAATTGATGCTGGGACAATGGAAATCATACTGGAAAAAACCTATCCTGAAGGATTTATTGGGGTTTCTGTGAGTATGATGAAAAGTCAATTTCAAGAAAAAAACTTGCAAGTGGAGATTACAATTGATCCAATGTTGCCAGCCATGTTGGTTGATATTAGAAAATGTAAGCAAATTATGCTGAATTTGCTATCCAACGCGCTAAAGTACACGCCAAGGGATGGCTGGATTAAAATTCGTGCCTGTCAAGTTGAGTCGTTCCTTTTAGTTGAAGTCAGCGATAACGGGATTGGCATTGATTTGGATGAACAAGACAAAATTTTTTCTGAATTTTATCAAGCCGACAAAATCCGTGATCAGGAACTGGGGGGCACCGGCATTGGGCTTGCTTTGGCACGACGCTTAGTCGAATTACATGGCGGAGAAATTGGTGTTAAAAGTGAATTAGGAAAAGGTAGCACCTTTTGGTTTACTTTGCCAATCAAAACGCAAAGACAAGAAACACAATTATCCAAAAAAGAACAATTATTGATAAATTTACCACAAAGCCGTCGCATTTTAGTTGTTGAAGACAATGAAATTAATTTGATGACTTTACTTGACATGCTCAGTATCCACAAACATCAGGTGGGCGTGGCAAAAAATGGTCAAGAAGCCATTGCACTTGCGAAATCACATAAACCTGAGGTGATTTTCATGGATATACGCATGCCTGTGATGAGTGGTTTGGACGCCACTAAAGTGCTTCGTGCGATGCCCGAATTTAAAGACATCCCCATTATTGCGCTCACCGCCAGTACGGGTAGTGAAGCTGAAGAACGGCAAATGATGGCGGGTTGTAATGCCCATTTAGCTAAACCGATTTTATCTAGTGAGTTGTTTACAATTTTGCAACGGTATTTATAGCGTTTCCCGATTGCATTAAATAACTACAAGGATTACTTTTAAAAAAGGATAAGTCTTGCGCCACCTGATTGGTGGGGTTTAT
>CAYFOB010000134.1:3498-8664 GCA_964344525.1 uncultured Thiomargarita sp. | reverse complement strand
GATTGCCGACGATGCTGAACATAGCCATATTCGCGAATTATTGGATATTGCTCGAACAGCCAAAGAAACATTAAGCACACAAGATACAGCGCCCTTAAATATTCAAGTTGAAGATGGCACACAATGGCAGGGCGAATTAACGCGTGAACAACTCTATGCGCTCATTGATCCTTTGATTCAAAAAACCATTACGCCTTGTCGTCGTACCTTGCGTGATGCAGGTTTAACAACAGATGATATCAGTGAGGTGGTGATGGTTGGTGGCTCTACTCGCATGCCGCGTGTACGTGAAAAGGTCTGTGAATTTTTCAAACGTACACCACATGTAAACATTGATCCCGATAAAGTCGTGGCAATAGGTGCAGCAATTCAAGCCGACATTTTAGCAGGCAACAAACCTGATGATGATATGCTGTTGCTAGATGTGACCCCTTTATCGCTAGGCATTGAAACGATGGGCGGTTTGGTAGAAAAAATCATTCCCCGCAATACCACCATTCCCGTTGCACGCGCCCAAGACTTTACCACTTTTAAAGATGGGCAAACGGCAATGGCTATCCATGTAGTACAAGGAGAACGCGAATTAATCGTAGATTGTCGCTCCTTGGCACGCTTTGAACTGCGTGGCATTCCCCCAATGGTGGCTGGCGCTGCGCGGATTCGTGTCACTTATCAAGTTGATGCTGATGGCTTATTAAGCGTCTCAGCAAAAGAAGAAATCAGCGGAGTCCACAGCGAAATCATTGTTAAACCTTCTTATGGTTTACAAGACAGCGAAATTGAACGCATGTTAAAAGATTCGTTGGCGCATGCCCAAGAGGACGTTGCAGCAAGAGCTTTGCGTGAACAACAAGTCGAGGCTGATCGTGTTATCAATGCGCTGCGTGCCGCCATCCAAGCAGATGGGCATCATTTACTCAAACATCAGGAATTTTTGGAAATTAATACCACCCTCAATGAATTATTAAGAATCAAACAAGGCACTGATGCTCAAGCCATTAAAAAAGCGATTGAAAAACTAGACGAAGTCACACAAGAATTTGCGGCGCGACGTATGGACAACAGTATTCGTGAAGCGATGAAAGGACGTCGTGTTGATGAATTTTCTGAGGAGAAAAAAAATGCCTAAATTGACTTTTTTACCCCATGAAGAAATTTGCCCAGAAGGCGCAGTCATTTCCGTTTCACCAGGTATTAGCATTTGTGATGCCGCTTTAAATAATGGCATTGAACTGGAACATGCTTGCGAAAAATCCTGCGCTTGCACAACTTGCCATGTGATTATTCAGGAAGGCTTTGACTCCTTAGAAGAAGCCACAGAAAAGGAGGAAGATTTATTGGATAAAGCATGGGGATTGGAAGCTGAATCCCGCTTGGGTTGTCAAGCAACGGTGGCTGATGAAGATTTAGTGATAGAAATACCAAAATACACACTTAACCAAGTTTCTGAAAATCATTAACGGAGGTTAGCATGAAGTGGACAGACACGCAAGACATTGCGATCGAATTGTATGAAAAATATCCAGACGTTAATCCAAAGTACGTGAATTTTCATGAGATGTACAACTGGATATTAGCGCTTGAGGATTTTGATGATGACCCCAAACAGAGTGGGGAAAAAATTCTTGAGGCGATTCAGATGGCTTGGATTGATGAGGCGAGCTAATGCATCAACACGTTCGTTTGTGAATATACATGAATTCTCAAGCCATCAGCATCGGTTGGTTAGAATTATCGCTTGCCACCTTTTTTATCATGGCGGCGGGCGCTATTTCCATTGCCATGTCACTTGGACTATTACGCTCACTCGCCATTGCCACGCTACGCACCTATCTTCAATTGATCGCGCTAGGTTTTGTACTGACTTGGATATTTTCTACCCATTCTCCTTGGATCGTTTTAGCCGTTTTCTTATTTATGATGCTGATGACTGCGCAGATACTACTCAAGCGCGTCAAGCATAAACCATCCAATCTTTATTTAAGTACATTTAGCGCGGTTTTTTTAGCAACCATGGTTGTCACTTTTTCTGTGACAGGGCTTATTATACATGTAGAACCTTGGTATGATCCCCGCTACATTCTCACTATCGGTGGCATGGTGCTAGGTAATGCGATGAATGGTATTGCTCTCGCCTTAGAGCGTTTATTTGATGATCTAAAAAAACGCGCAGCCGAAGTTAACCAAGCGCTCGCTTTCGGAGGCACTCCTTGGGAAGCCTCCCTTCCCAGTATTCGTACTGGGCTCACAGCTGGACTCACCCCCACTATCAATTCCATGAGTGCAGTTGGGTTAGTTTCGATTCCGGGTATGATGACAGGACAATTGTTGGCAGGGGCTGATCCCGTTCAAGCAGTTAAATATCAGATTGTGGTTATGTTGATGGTTTCAGCCGCCACCGCTATGGGTTCCATGATTAGCGTTTATTTGGTTTATAAACGGGCTTTTGATAGTGAGTGGCGATTTATTTTTATGGCTGATCGTTTGTAAGATAGACATTATTAAAGCTTTTATCGTTTGTACACCGACATCAAATCCCACATCGGTAAAAATACACCGAACGCCAAAATCAGTACAATGACGCTGAGCCCTGCAAATAAAATGGGTTCAATTAATACTGCCATGTTTTTTATCGTTTGTTCAACTTCGTGTTCATAAAAATCTGCCACTTCGCTTAACAAGGTATCAATTTTTCCAGTTTCTTCACCAACTTCTATCATTTCCAATATCAATGGAGTAAATAAGCCACTGGCTTGCACTGTATGGGTGAAGGTTTGACCACATTCTATGCTGTGACGCATTTGTAAAATTTGTTCACTGAGGTAGGCATTGTCAACCGCACCCGCTGCATCAGTCAAAGCGGAAATCAGTGGGACACCTGAAGCCAGTGCCACCGATAATGCCCGTGCATAACGCCCTAAGATGCCACGAGTCATTATAAGCCCAAAAATGGGTAAACGCAGTTTATATTTATCCCATTGATAACGTCCCCAGTTGCTGTATAATCCTAATATTACGATGACGCTAATTATCAAATTCGTGGCCAATAATATTGGCCAATAGACAACCATAAAGTCCGATATTTCTATGATTAAACGGGTTTGCCAAGGTAATTCTATTTTGGCTTGTGCGAAGACTTTGGCAAAAACGGGAATAGTCTTTACGCTGAGAATAGCAATAGCAATGATAATGACAATGATAACGGTGACAGGATAACGTAGTCCTGTTTTAATCTGTTCTCGGGTGTTTTTTTCTAATTCAAAATATTTGGCAATGCGAAAAAAAGCATCGCTCAAATGACCTGTATTTTCACCTATCCGCACCATATTGACGTACATATTGGAAAAAATGCTTGGGTGGTGAGACAGTGCTGTGCTCAGTTCTTGCCCAATTTCTAAATTGTTGCTAATGTCGCTTAATGCAGCCGATAAGCGGCGATTGTAGACCGATTTTGCTAACCCACGCATCGCCCGAATAAGAGGTACACCTGCCTTTATCAAAGTGTACATTTGATAGCTGAAAATGACTTTGTCTGACAAAGTGGGTGGGTGATTCCACAGTAAATGGGTCAAAATATTTTGTGATGGTTCTTTAGCAAAGTCAATTTCAATCGGCATGATACCCGTTTTGCTCAATTGTTGTGCAACTTCTTGGCGTGTTGTGGCTTGTATTGTACCTTTTAAACTTTCGCCTTGTTTGTTGCGGGCGGTGTAATGAAAGAGTGGCATAGTTTTAAATATCCAATTCACCGCTAATACGCTCTGCTTCTTCAAGGCTAGTCGTTCCTTGCAAGGCTGATTGAAGGGCGGCAAGCGATAAACTTTGATAATTCGCTTGTTGTTTTGCCATTCGTGCAAATGCGACGGTGTCTCCTTGTGTCAGCAACTCAGCCAATTGATCTTCAATTTCGAGGAGCTCAAAAATACCTTTTCTTCCCCAATAACCTGTGTTGCGACAGAGAACACAACCAATCCCGCGTCGCAATTTGATGGATTGCTCACCCAATCTGCGACTTAGCCAAGCTTTTTGTCTGAGATTAGGTGTATATTCTTCATAACAACTGTCACATACGCGCAATAGCAACCGTTGTGCGATAACTGCACGTAAGGAAGCCGCAACTAGATAACCTTTGGCCCCCATATCCAATAACCGATTGGCGGAAGTAATTGCATCATTGGTGTGTAAGGTAGAAAGTACCAAATGTCCAGTCATGGCAGCCCGTAAACCAATTTCCACCGTTTCTTCATCACGCATTTCACCGATTAGCACCACATCAGGGTCTTGGCGTAAGGTTGAACGTAAGATTCGTGCAAAAGTGAGACCCACTTCTGTGTGTACTTGCACTTGGTTAATCCGTTGCAAGCGATATTCAATCGGATCTTCTATGCTGATAATTTTAGTTTCGGGGCGGTTTAGGCGGTTTAAGGCAGCATATAATGTGGTGGTTTTACCGCTGCCTGTGGGTCCAGTCACTAATAACATGCCATGCTGTTGTTTGAGTAAATTTTCAAAACGCAGGAGAAGCATTTCCGACAAACCCAATTGTGTTAAATCCCGTATACCTTCTGAAGAATCAAGCAAGCGCATGACAACAGATTCGCCATATTGCATAGGCAATGTGGACAAACGCACATCAATGGTTTTATTTTTTACCATGAAGTTAAAACGTCCATCTTGGGGCAAACGTTTTTCAGAAATATCTAAGTTTGCCATCAATTTTAAGCGTAACACCACTGGCGATATAATGTTTTTTTCTGGAATGATATGCTCATGCAACTGGCTATCAATACGCAGACGTATCCGTAACACGTTTTCGTCTGGTTCAATATGTATATCTGAAGCGTGCATTTGCACGGCTTCTTCAAACAATGATTCTACTAACTTAACCACGGGTGCATCTTTAATATCCTGATGACTGTTTTTTTTGGAATGACTGCGTGATAATTCTTCACGGACTTCTTTAGCTAGCCGATTAAGGTTATTTTGGTGATACATCACATCAAAAAGACGTAATAAATCGGCTTCACGCACCAATGCTAAGCGTATGGGTTGATTAATGATTTTTGATAATTCATCAAAGGTGAAAATATCACCGGGTTCAACCATACCCACTAAAACAAACTCATTGGTGCGATTAAGAACGATAGCACGAAACCGGCGTGCGAT
>CAYFOB010000134.1:2691-3488 GCA_964344525.1 uncultured Thiomargarita sp. | reverse complement strand
TAATCATTTGCACAATGAGGTGATTTAATGAATATTTTGTTAAATCAACCCATTCGATATTCATTTGATTTTTAATCCTCACTCATTGAATCTATAAATAAATTCACTAACAGTAATTGCATGAATCCCTCGTTTTTGACACGCTAACACCACATTTGGGCAATCATCAAACATGATATCCACACAGAATTTCACACAAATTTCGGCTTTCCATTCATGGTAAGTTTCTAAACGATCATCAGGACATATTTCTACTTTTAGATTATCAGGCTTAATCTTTAGTGTTTTGGCGGCCATTTCGCTTGTTATTCTATCATTGACAGTGATGATGATAACAGATTGAAAAAGGGTCACCAAAAAAGAAAGTGCCTCACTGTAATCGGAGACAACCCCATCCCAATCCAATCCGATAATTGGTTTGTTCATTTTTTTTATGACACTCTTATTTGTTACGCTTTAGCCAAGCAAAGGAGTTATTGACATATTCCTTCGCATTTTCTTGTATACATATAGGGAGAGGTTTTGAAATTCTGGAAAAAATTGGAGAAAGTCGAGAGGGTGTAATTCTATTGCCTTTCGACTGGCGTAATCAATTGGTTTATCAATCACCTTTTGTGTTGTACAACAATAAATTTTTTATGTGGCGATAACGTAAGCCATTATGATTCTTCCCACGTTGGCACGTGGGAATGGTAAAAGTAATCAAAAGCTGGGATTAACAATCTCTATGCAGCAACCGCCGCCGCTTGTTTTTTCTTGTAGTCTTCAATTGCAGCTTTGACACTCGCTTCCCCCAA
>CAYFOB010000134.1:0-2661 GCA_964344525.1 uncultured Thiomargarita sp. | reverse complement strand
GTTCTTCAGCAATTTCGGTGTTTTTGATAGCGGCTGCTTCATCCAAAGTTTTGCCCTTGACCCATTCAGTGAGTAATGAGCTTGAAGCTATGGCGCTTCCACAACCATAAGTCTTAAATTTAGCATCTTGAATAACACCATCATCACCAACTTTTATCATCAAACGCATGACATCACCGCAGGCGGGTGCGCCAACCATACCCGTTCCCACCGAAGGATCATTTTTGTCCAAAGTTCCCACATTACGGGGATTATCATAATGATCTAAAACTTTATCAGAGTAAGCCATTGTTTTTACTCCTATTTATAAATAAATTAACCAAACAGGATTTAATGAGCATCCCACTCAATCGTATTTAAATCAATACCATCCTTATACATATCCCATAAGGGTGACAATTCACGCAGTTTCTCAATCTTGGCACGAATTAGTGGAATTGCATAATCAATGTCTTCTTCTGTTGTAAATCGTCCCAAGGTAAAGCGAATAGAGCTGTGTGCCAGTTCATCATTGCGCCCTAACGCTCGCAAAACATAAGAGGGTTCTAAACTCGCGGAGGTACATGCTGAGCCAGATGAAACCGCTAAGTCTTTGAGCGCCATGATTAATGATTCGCCTTCAACAAAGTTAAAGCTCAAATTCAAATTACCAGGAATGCGTTGTTCAAGATCACCATTGACATAAATTTCTTCCATGTCTTTTAGTCCATTCCATAAACGATCACGTAGTTGTTTCATGCGCTCGTTTTCGGTTGCCATTTCTTCTTTAGCAATGCGAAAGGCTTCACCCATGCCAACAATTTGGTGGGTGGGTAAGGTGCCTGAGCGCATACCACGTTCATGTCCACCCCCATGCATTTGGGCTTCCAAACGTACACGCGGTTTGCGACGAACGTATAAAGCACCGACACCTTTTGGTCCATAAACTTTATGAGCCGAAAAAGACATTAAATCAACTTTTGTTGTTTCTAAATCAATTGGCACTTTACCCGCACTTTGGGCAGCATCAACATGAAATAGGGTTTTATGGGCGCGGGTTATTTCACCAATCGCGGCAATGTCTGAAATCACGCCTATTTCGTTATTGACATGCATAATGCTGACTAAAATTGTATCATCACGGATCGCAGCCTCTAGTTTTTGTAAATCTATTAACCCATTGGGTTCAGGCGTTAAATAAGTCACTTCAAAGCCTTCACGCTCCAATTGACGACAAGTATCTAGCACCGCCTTGTGTTCCGTTTGGCTGGTTATAATATGTTTACCTTTTTTTTGATAAAAATGAGCAACGCCTTTGATGGCTAAATTATCAGATTCTGTCGCCCCGGAAGTCCAAACAATTTCTTTGGGATCCGCATTGAGCAAATCAGCAACTTGCGCCCGCGCCTCTTCTACCGCCTTTTCAGCATCCCAACCAAATTTGTGTGAACGTGATGCAGGATTGCCAAAATGACCTTGTAAAGTCAAATAGTGCATCATTTTTTCCGCAACACGCGGATCAACAGGTGTCGTCGCTGAATAATCAAGGTAAATAGGTAGATTCATAGGGCCTCCATTTGTAAAAAATACCTGAGTATTTTAGTCAAGTATTTGGGTAAGTTTTGGAAAAGCACCTCCCTTGTTGAGGGTGGGATTTTTTTTTAGGCTATACTGAGCACAATTGCGAAAAGAAACCAAGTTTTTTGCCAAACAAGAACTTGGTTTCTTTCCTGTACACCATTTTCACGGTATGCACTTAAATGAATGAGGCATGTATTCTGCCCCTATTCCTACCGCCATAGTTTAACCGTGCTGCTTCCTTGGAAACTTCGTTAGAGCGTTTGTCAAGCACTTGCGCCAAGGTAATACCATCTAAGAAATCGCGAATCTGATTACTTAAATCGGTCCAAAGCTGATGGGTTAAGCAGGCACGGGAATCGCTGCAGTTTTGCTGACCTTTGCACCGTGTGGCATCAACCGTTTCATCAACGGCTGCAATCACATCCGCAACCCCAATTGCTTCTGCCGCACGACTGAGACGATAACCGCCACCAGGACCACGAGTGCTGTCTACCAAGCCCCGTTTACGCAAGCGTGAAAACAGTTGCTCTAAGTAAGATAAGGAAATACCTTGCCGTTGTGAAATGTCAGCCAATGTCACTGGTCCACGATCACGATTGATTGCCAAATCCAACATTGCAGTAACGGCATAACGCCCTTTAGTTGTCAGTTTCATAATCTGTATTCTCTGTGCTGTTATTAAAGCATGATAGCATATAGGGATATTATTAGGTATCATACTTCAATTATCAAGTATTACAACAAAGAAATTTTGTAACTGATTGAATTAAAAATAAAAATTGTTTTATGAACACTGAAAAAGGGGAACCAAAAAATTTCTATTTTATCTTTGCCTAAAAAAAAACTATAATGCGCCTATTTTTAATGAAAAGTTAATATTTATAGACAAAAAACGATAAAAATGGCGATTTTTTGCACTGAGATTATTTATATATTAAAAATTAGTTATATTCTTTTTTTTTACCTAAAAATACTAATTATTTCATAATAAACCCTGTTTACAACAAAATTATGTATGTCTGTCATTAAACAATTTATTTGTTCAGGCTATAGCTTTTCAGAAAAAGATGTTGGTCTTTAATTTTAATTTTGGCTATAATT
>CAYFOB010000133.1:4693-8665 GCA_964344525.1 uncultured Thiomargarita sp. | reverse complement strand
AAAGCGCTGCTTTGGACTCCAAAATGTGTGAAAACTTGTGAACGGGTACTTAATTGCTCGAAACAGCACAAGCGGTTGCTAATTGTTGTTGGCTTAAACCACGATATTGTCGCCAAACTTGTATTGGGGATTCTCCATTTAATAAACGATCAACCCATTCAACTGGTATTTTGTATTTTTTGGCATTTTGCGTAGCACTTTAGTAGCTAGTGCAGGATGGCGGAAATTTCCAGGCCACTCGAAGCGGAGCTTCGGGGCATGCATTCCCAAGCGGGAGCTTGGGAACGAGAAAACCTATTTATTCTCGTTCCCAAGCTCCTGCTTGGGAATGCATTCATCGAAGCTCTGCTTCGAGTGTAGGTGGCCTGGAAATTTCCGCCATCCTGCACTAGAGGTAGGCGCTATGCATCAACCTTTTTTTCTTCTTCCTCCTTAGGCACAAGTCTAAAACCCTGAGCGTCTTTTTTACGGTGTTTTTCGTTTCTACCTCGTATCCCAAGCTTTTTAAGGGATTCCTTGTCTCCTTTTTTGGTATGACGTTCAATAATTTCTTCTATTGCCTCATAAGTTAAATTTTCCTTAGTGGCAACATCTGCGACTGTGCTGTTGAAAAGCTGGCGTAAAACGTGATTTTCATAAGCCACCGTGTGGGGGCTTTTGGGCTCATACCATGATAATCGCTGGGTTGTCATGGTTTTTGTCATGCAGTGTGGACAAGCATAACGCAACGGAGAAATACGAATATACGTTTTTTTTCCAAGAATTGAGGTATGTCTCAGCTTTTTGATCGTTTCATGTCCATAAGCGTTAGTTATGAATTGTTTACAAGCTTGGCAATAAGTGCCTTCTTTTGTGCTTTCAACGGCTATAATGAAATTGCTGTCTTGGTCAGTTTCGATGCCCATGACGGAAACGTCTGGAATATCTAAGGGGATATTAAGCTTTTGTTTTGAATCTCCGTTTGGCGCAGTATGACGCGCTATAATGCTTTCTATCAGCGCTTTGTTAACATTTTCTTTGTGAGCGACGTCTGTCACTGTGCTATTGACGAGCTGAAGTAAAATATGATTTTCATAAGCGAGCGTACATGAACTTTTTGCATCATACCATGGTAGTTCTTGTGTTGTTGTGGTTTTTTTAGCGCAGTAAGAGCAAAGATAGCGTAGTGGTGAAATATAAATATACGTTTTTTTTCCAAGGATTGAAGTATGCCTCAACTTTTTTTCCTTGGAATGTCCAAAAGGGTTAGTGATGTGCTTTTTACAACAATGGCAGTGTGTGCCATTGATTGTACTTTCAACGGTGATTATGAAATTGCTATCTTTGTCAGTTTCAATTTTTTTAATGGTAATGTCTGGAATATCCAAAGGGATATTTATTGCTTTCTTCATAACGTTTTACCGTAACTACAGGGATTGATCATTGGGATAAGGGACTTGTTTAATATAACTTTTCAAAAAAATATTTTCAACTTTACCGCATTTTGGAGTCCAAAGCAGCGCTTTGGACATCTCTTTTCCAAAGCGCTGCTTTGGACTCCAAAATATCTTCGCTCTATGATGTGCGTCACTTTAGCGCTGTCATATGGGCGAGCAGTCTGCCGCTAAAAAGTACACATCAAAGATAAAAATGTACAAGATTTTTTCACTTGAAAAATCGTGAGCTGCACTCCATACTATGTCATGCTCTTGTTCAAGTATCTTTTAATCAACCTACTTGAAAAGTTCGGATTAATACTCTATTATTAATTCAAAGACACACAAGTGAGCTGGCGTTACCATTAAAAAATGTCGCTAGTTAATCACTTGAAAAACGGTGATCGGTGCTCTATATTAATTAATATATATCTGCTACAAAGCACCATTATTGGGGGCGACATGGATTTCGACGTGGGTTACAAAACCCAAGGAGCATGCCGAGGAGCAGTTAACCTCGTAAATCCAAACTGCAAACTTTGTATATTCGCCAACGACGAAGTATACGCTCTGGCCGCTTAAATAGGTCAGCCTCTGACTGAGTACGTGCTTGTGCGCTCAGCGTTTGTGTAACCCACAAACTTTCAGGGGTCAAACTTCACAAGATCGCGGTGATGTACGTCTGGGATTGATCCGCTAAACTTTACCAGGCTCACCGTTGGATTGTCCTGCCCATCGGATAACTAACGGTCAAACTAAAAGATTGGGCTATGCATGTAGAACCAAAGGCGGAGGACTTGCGGACGCGGGTTCGATTCCCGCCGTCTCCACCATTTTCAACTCCCTCCTCTCAACGTGTGCGCCAATAGGGCGTACACATTTTTTTTATCTCACCTTGTTTATCTCAATATCCGTCACCACCATAGATAAAGACACCTTGTGTCATTCATATTCCCAATTGATCAAACCTAATAGAATTCAAGATAAATGAGCATAGAAAATAGCACTCTTGCGCTAGCCGGGATGTTTCAATGCGCCGATTTAGTGCGGCAAATCGCTCGGCAAGGTTTGTTAGATAATGCCCCGTTTGAAATTAGTGTTCAAAGCTTATTAAAAACTGAGGCGGATTCCGTTGAGGATGTTTATGGCGGATTGTCAGGTATAAAAACGGGTTTGCAGGTTTTATCTGAGCAATTGGGTTCTGGGAAGGCGCGAAATATGGAAGTGATGCACTATGTGCTTGGAATGATCATTTTGGAACGGAAGTTAATGAAGCGGGATGATATGTTAACAAACATTAGAGCCGCTATTGAATCCGCTCAAGCACAAACAGAAATGTATTCTGTCTCTCATCCCAACGTCATTGCTTATTTAGCCAATTTATACGCACAAACTTTAAGCACTTTCGATTTTCGTATCAAAGTTAATGGCGAACGGCGTTTCCTAGAAAATCAGAATAATGCCGAAAAAATCAGAGCTTTATTGTTATCTGGTGTTCGTTCTACAGTATTGTGGCGACAAAAAGGTGGAAAACGCCTACATTTTCTTTTTTCTCGGGGAAAAATTGTAAACACTGCCCAACTGTTTTTAGAACAGATTAAGAGCGGTGGTGCTGAATGAATTGTTTGGCTGAATCAGAATTTTTAGAATATCCCCCCAAATAAATTCTGATTCAGACAAAAAGCGTTTATATCAAAGAATACCAAACACCACGCCCACTTCCATGCATGGCTAAATGCCCTTTTTGAACCAATTGACGGAAATGTTGTTTTAAAGTGTTGCGGCTAGTACCTGTGAGTTTTATCATATCTCCAATTGTCACCCGCCCATGCTCACGAGCATACTCAAGTATCTGTACAGAGAGTTCAGGCAAAACTGATAAAATAATCTTTTCACGTTCAACTTTTTTTGCTAAGTTTTTCATCTGTTGCTGCAAGGCACGCAGAAAGAAATTGAGCCAAGGTTGCCAATTGGGTTGATCAGTACGAATAGTGCCTTGTGTTTGACGCAACGCGAGATAATAGCCTTCTTTGTTTTGTTCAATCACACTTTCCAAAGAGCTGTAGGGAACATAAGTATAACCAGCTTGTAGTAGGAGCAAGGTAGTCAGAATACGACTTAAACGTCCGTTCCCATCTTGAAAGGGATGAATTTCTAAAAATACCACAACAAAAATACCAATAATCAATAAGGGATGAAGCACTTTTTCAACATGAGTTTGATTGCGCCAATCTATTAGCTCAGTCATTAATCTTGGTGTTTCAAAAAGGGTCGCAGTTTCAAAAACGATTCCGATTTTTTTGCCATTTTCATCGAATGCTGCGACGCTGTTTGGCGAGGTTTTGTACTCACCTCGATGGCGCTGATCTTTTTGGCTGTAAATAAGTAGATCACGGTGAAGTTGTTTGATATGATTTTCAGTAACAAAAATGTTTTCCCAAGATTGAAAAATTAATTCCATAACTTCTGCATAACCAGCAACCTCTTGTTCATCGCGTGTCTGAAATGATTTAATTTTTAAATTGGAAAGGAGTTGCTCAACTTCCTGATCCGAGAG
>CAYFOB010000133.1:0-4683 GCA_964344525.1 uncultured Thiomargarita sp. | reverse complement strand
TTACTACCTTCAATGCGGGTTGATGAGCCAATAC
This sequence comes from uncultured Thiomargarita sp., assembly GCA_964344525.1. Classification (GTDB taxonomy): domain Bacteria; phylum Pseudomonadota; class Gammaproteobacteria; order Beggiatoales; family Beggiatoaceae; genus CAYFOB01. The sequence continues at coordinate 4,649 of CAYFOB010000133.1, read as the reverse complement.
TTTCAATAGTTGCCACCCGCCGTAATGCCAATAGACGTTCTGGTGCTAAGGTGCCTAAAGCCCGCCATGCCCCTTTAAATTCATCAATCTCAGCAATGATATTGAGAATCTTTGGACCTATTTTTAAGTGGTTTATTTTAATCATGATTTCCAATTATACACCCAATTACACCCAATTAACATTAGACACAACCACATTTGATCCTTGGCGCGTAAGGTTCACTTGCTTTGCTGCAAGTAAACCTTGCACTCCAATTTGACGAGTTTGGGCGTGCCAAAATAAGCCGCTATTTCCCAGTCGTTTCAATAATCCCCCCCCCTAAACATTCATCATTTTGATAAAACACAATAGATTGCCCTGGCGTAACGGCGCATTGTGGTTCAATAAAACGAACTTGTGCTGTATTTTCTTCTAAACTGGTTATCACACAAGCATGATCCTGTTGACGATAGCGAGTTTTTGCACCGCACAAAAAAGGTATTTGCGGCGCAGTTCCAGATATCCAATGTATTTCTGTAGCCTTTAAGCTGCAACTAAACAATAATGGATGATTATGCCCTTGCGCCACAATCAAACGATTGTTTGGAATATCCTTAGCCACCACATACCAAGGTTGCCCATTGCCATTAGCTTGCCCACCGATTTTTAAACCTTTGCGTTGCCCTAATGTGTAATACATTAAACCGTCATGTTGCCCTAGACATTGTCCCTCCGGGGTTTCAATAGCGCCAGGTTGCGCCGGCAAAAAGCGTGATAAAAAAGCTTTAAAGGGGCGCTCGCCAATAAAACAAATCCCAGTACTGTCTTTTTTTGCGTGTGTAGCCAACCTTGCCTGCGCAGCGAGTTTGCGCACTTCCGTTTTTTGTAGCTCTCCAATAGGAAAACAACTGTGCGCCAATTGCGATTGCCCTAGTGTATATAAAAAATAGCTTTGATCTTTATTTGGATCAATACCTTTCAATAAGTGAAAAAGTTTGTCCTTTTTTAAGCGTACATAATGCCCCGTCGCAATTGCCGCCCCTCCTAAATCTAATGCATGTTCCAAAAAAACTTTAAATTTAATTTCACGGTTACACAAAATATCGGGATTAGGTGTGCGCCCGGCTTGATATTCTCGCAAACAATGAGCAAACACATTATCCCAATATTCTGAAGCAAAATTCACTGTGTGCAGTGGTATGTCTAAAACATCGCATACTGCTTGCGCATCGCGTAAATCCTCAGTCGCACTACAATAGTTTTCGGTATCATCCTCCTCCCAATTTTTCATAAACAAGCCATGTACATCATAACCTTGTTTTTTCAGGAGCAAAGCAGCAATAGATGAATCGACGCCACCGGACATACCAACGATTATTTTTTTGTGTTTGGACATATTTATTTTGGGCTTTTTTTCACAACCACCTCATTGTTTCCCCAATCCAGCAATAAATTAACATTTTTCATTTTAATGTGTTGCAAGAGGTATTCAGCCAGTTTTGCAACAACTAATCGTTCAATTGTGCGTTGTAAGGGACGAGCACCGTATTCTGGATCAAAACCGACTTGTGCTAGGTGTTCGACCAATTTTGGAGTGAATGTGAGATTTAATTTTCGCTCTTCAAAACCTTCTCGTTTATTAAGCCCTTCTAATTCTTTGCGGGTAATGTTTACCACCGTTGCTGTGTCTAAGGATTGGAAGGTGACAACTTGATCAATGCGATTAAAAAACTCTGGGCGAAAAAAACTACGCACTGCGCTGTTGGTTTCATTTTTATCGGTTTTATTAATAAAGCTAATGCTTTTATTTTGACGCGCCCCCAGGTTGCTAGTCATAATTAAAATCACATTTCTAAAATCTGTTATTCGTCCATTTCCATCAATGAGTATGCCCTCATCCATCACGTTTAGTAGTACATCAAAAAAAATGGGGTGTGCTTTTTCAATTTCGTCTAGTAAAACCACGCTAAAGGGTCGTTCTCTGACTTCTCGAATGAGTTTTCCCGGTTTATTGCCACCGCCCAGCAATCGATCAACTTGCACCGGATGCTGAAATTCGCTCATATCCAAACGGGTTAAGGGATTTAAAGTTTGTCCCTGTCCAAAAAAATACTCTGCCAGCGCACGGGCACAAGCCGTTTTCCCCACCCCTGTGGGTCCCGAAAATAATAAGGTTGCAATTGGCTTATTTGCATCATTTAGCCCTGCCTTGAAAACCATCACCATTTCAGTGACGCGCTCAATCGCCTGTGTTTGCCCAATGATGCGTGTGGCAAAATAGTTATGTAGGGCGGTGTTGTCTAAAAGCACATCATCGCGCAACAAAAAGGCAGGTAAGCCTGTTTTTTGGACAAATTGTGTCAACACTTTTTCATTGTCAATCAATTTTTTGTTTTGAATATGCACGTCGTTGACACAGCTGGTTAGGAATTTAATCATTTTTCCTGGAAAAGCTTCATAGCGCAAATAACGGTCTAATAAACGATAAGCAAAGTTTAGCGCCGATTCTTCTATCGTGATATGCAACTGTTTTTGTAGATAATCCGTGAATAAGCGCATGATTTTGAATATTTGTTTTTTAGACAGCTTAGGAATAGAGACGACATGAAAATGCGCAGCAAAGCCAGGTAAACGTTGGCGTACTCGTTCCCATTCTTGTTGGGTTAATTCGCTCACAATTTGTAAGCTGCCTTGACGGAGATTAGGTAACATAAAGGCAGCAATAGAATCTTCTGGTCCATCTCCTCCTACTGTTAACAAATGCGCAAAATCAGTGATCCATAAAATATCCCCAATGCGCTGTAATTCTGCCATCAATTCTTCACAACTTTCTTGCCACTCACCGAGATAACGCGCGCCCGCAATCATACGTTGCGGGGTAGTACGCCAAAAATAATTGGGGCCTTGATGCTCTTCTTTGTCTTTAGTCAGGGTAAAAAATTTACGGGCGGCTTCTAACAAAATAGTCGTTTTACCAATCCCCGGTTCGCCAATAAGCACAACACTGGCACGCTCTTTTAGCAACTTTTCAACCAACATTGTCACCAAGTCACTGCGCTCCCACGCCGTTTCTGGCGCAATCCCACTGCCCTTCGTTTTGCGGGGAAATTTATCTGCCACCTGTAACAAGGTTTGAACTTCTTCCCGAGTTCGCCCATGATGAACATGGCGAGGCTCACGTTGCTTAAAACGCACAGTAACTTCTTCTAACCAGGGCTCGCTTAGCATGAGATAACGATGCAAGGTTTCTGGTGGCATGTTGTTAAAATAATCACGGGCAAAATGTTCAATCAAAGCGCGTAATTGTTCCTGCTTATAAAAATAAAAATGTAGGTCCAATAAAGGTAAATAGCACTCAGAATAATCATCTTTGGCGCTACCATAAACGGCTGTAACTGGAATTGTCAGTGTATGTACGACTGGGAAAATTCCCGTTTCTTCTTGATAAGTGGGACGAACAGTCACGTTCACTTTTTTAAGCCGAGGATTGGGCAAGGGTTCAGGCAAATAGTGTTCTTGTACATACTGGCGTTGCAAATGTTCAGCGAGATGGGCTTGCAATTTATGTAACTGAGCACTAACCAATTCATATTCGGTGCTGACTAAATGTCCACAAATGGTATTTTCGGTGAGTTGCCAACAAAGTAGGGGGTAGCGGTATATTTCCATTTTTTTATCGGCATTATCAATTTTGAATTTTGTGATTCATCAGATCAATCACATAAATCACAGTTCAAATGTGTACATGATTTTTTCTGCTTTAGATTCTATAATAGTACAAAGAACCAAAATTTTTGGCTAATACAAAAGGGCGGAAATTTTCGCTCTCCTAGTGCGCTGCCAATAGTGTACTTACGCAACTTTCACAGCAAACTTTAAAAGGAGTCTTTTGCATGCAAAACAAGTTTACCAAAATTGTTGGGGGGATTTTTGTCCTATCTATAGGATATTTTTCAAGCAGTTGGGCAGAAAACGTTGATAAAAGTAAAGGACCAAAAAATGATCTAGTATCCGATACGCCTCAAGTTTACAAGCAAGCGCTTAATCCGCTCAATTTCGAGATTAACTACATGCATCGTGCCAACCGCCAAATGGCGTTTGAACCCCTTAGCAATGGCAGCGTATTGCGCTCCGGTGAGCATTATAAACTGCTTTTTGAGGCACCAGAAAGTGCCTATGTGTATATTTATCAAGTCGATTCAGCCCATAAAATCGTGCGTTTATTCCCATCCGATCTTTTTCAGGGCGCAGATCCCGAAAATAGTAATCCTGTCAAAGCCGGTGTGAAATATTTTGTGCCTGGTGAATATCAATCGTTTGTCTTAGACAACCAAGTGGGCAAGGAAACCATTTATTTTGTGGTTACGCAAACACCTGATGACAGATTAGAAAATCAATATCAAACAATGTTTGTGCAACAGAACAAGCGTAGCCTTGAACAACGCTTCATGGCACGGCAAAAGTGGGGCGATACGATGAAATCGCGTGGAGTAGCAGGTATTGTTGAAGATAGTACAACAACTTCCCAAAATTTAGATGACTTGTGTGATGGGTGTGTTTATATTGTGACTTTTGAGCATCGTTGAAACAGATTGGCATTTCCTTAGAGCCTGTTCTTGCTAATAACTACAAGGATTACTTTTAAAAAAGGATAAACCACTAGATTTTA
>CAYFOB010000132.1:0-8725 GCA_964344525.1 uncultured Thiomargarita sp. | reverse complement strand
TTCTGAAAAGGTAAAGAGTCTTCTCTCATTTTTTTCCAAAACAGCCTCTTAATGTCTGGATCAATTTTGATTTGTATTTGCACATGATTTGCAGCTAAGTGTGTTCTTTTGTCCAGTTCTTGTTGTAAACTATTAAGAACATCCTCTTTTTGTTGAATATTAACAAATTTTCCACCCGTCGCCATCGCCAATTGTTCAAGTTCTAATCTATTCACATCACTACTCTCAAATGCAAAGGTTGATATGTGAATATCGTTATCACGTATTTTTTCTATGACAGTTTTTCTGATTTTTATCCAATTATCCTCTATTGAAGTCGGGTTGCCATCAGAAAATAAAAAGATTTGATTGACCGTTTGGTGACTGCCCCAACGACTGATTTCGTTTATAGCAAAAGATAAGCCCTGCCGAATATCTGTCCCACCGGAGGCGGGGATAGCCTTGATTTTTTTGTCAAGATCATCATATTCAATATCGCTGATTCGTGTCGCATCTAATACTCTATTAACTTGGTGATTAAATGTTATAAGCCCAAAAATATCATCTTTTTTCAAACGACTGAGTAATTTTCCGCTTGATTCTTTGACAAGATTGAGTCTGTTTTCATTCTTCATCGATTCGCTGGTATCAATCACAAAAATGTAATTGACTGGTAATGGCACTTTTTCAGAATGTGGTGCGACTTCTGTGGCTTTCAAAACTATTTCTAAATAGTGGGTTGCTTTTTCATAACGCTTTTGATAAGCAGGAATTGTCGTTATGCCATAACTGGCCGTTAAAGTATTATTGCCTTGAGGGATACCTTGAGTATTCCGCGCCACAAAATCATCAAATCGAATATCCTGTCGTTTAATCATAATCCCTTGTTTAATTAATTCTTTAACGCTTATAATCAATTGACCAAAAACCGGATGGATACGGGTCAATTGGGTACCAAAAGCCGGATGGATGCGTGCAAATAAACCATCATGAGGCAATGGACTTATTTTATTATTAGTTGGAATGGATACTTGTTGTCTCTTCTCATTGCCTTGTGTTTCATCAAACCCCTTGGGGCGAAGAGGGTGTGAGGTGGGGTGTTTTAAATTCACGAACCGCGCGACAACAGTTTTTATCAGTGTTTGATCGGCTTTTAATTGAGACAATTGAAACGAAATTTCTGTTTCTAACTTTTTAAGTTCTTCAATATGATCTGGGCTGTTAGCAATGCGTTCACGCCATTTTTCCAATTTGGGTAATTCCGTGTTAATGATTTGAATTTTTAACTCAAGTATTTCAATACCTTTGAGTCTACGCTGTTCGAGTATATCGTCAGGTATTTTAAAATTTTTCAACGCGGTTAAGTCACCCGCTTTTTCAAGTTTCTGCAGATTATCAAGCCAGTGCGTTAAGTTATCTGGTAAAACGCGCCTGAGCTCAGAATCCACATCTTTAAGTGTCACTTGCTCAAGTGTCTCAGAAACCAGCACTTCAAGCTGTTGAATTTTATTAGGTAAATCCGTTAATTGGCTGAGTTTGTATTTTTCAAGATTTGAGGCACTCACCTCCCAAGTTTGTATCTGATTGTCACTTGCAAAGGCTAAGGTTTGTCCATCGTTTGAAAAGGTGATGGCATTGATTGAGGTGGGGTATTGTCGATTGACAATAAGTTGTCCCGTGTTTGTCTCCCAAAGTGTTATCGTTTTTTGATTGACTGTGGCTAAAATAGCATCAGTAGGGGAATAGGCTAAAGTTTCTATTGTATGTTCTAAAAAGCGTCTGGTTTCGTTTGTTTTGGTATCCCAAAGGTTGATCGTGTCATAAGTCGCTGATATTAATGATTTTCCGTCTGGCGAATAGAGGAGTACATTAACTGATCCAGCTAACGTGTCTATCAGCTTACCTGTTTTGACTTCCCATAATTTTATGGTGTTATCATCACTGGCAGAGGCTAAGATTTTCCCATCTGGGGAATAAGCTAGGTTGGTTACTGACTCTGAATGATCAGTCAACGTGTCTATCAGCTTACCTGTTTTGGCTTCCCATAATTTTATGGTAGTGTCATCGCTGCCAGAGGCTAAGATTTGGCCATCTGGGGAATAGGCAAGGGCTATAACGGAATCAGAATGTTTGCTTAAGGTTTGCTGCTTGAGTGTACCCGTGTTTGTCTCCCATAATTTTATGGTGCTATCATCACTGGCGGAGGCTAAGATTTTACTATCTGGGGAATAGGCAATTTCTCTAACCACGTCAAGGTGACCAGTGAGGGTGTGTTTTGGCTCACCCGTTTTGGCATGCCATAATTTGATCGTGTGGTCCCAACTGCCTGATGCTAATGTATTTCCATCGGGTGAATAAGCAATGCATTCAACACTGTTGGTGTGACCTTTGAAAATGAGAGGTTGGTTCGCCCATAGCGTACTTGATGGGAATAAAAACAGTAGTGATATTATGAATTTGTTGATTTTGTGCATAATTGAAAATAAAAACGCTCAATACATGTTGTACACTAATTTGAATCGCAAAATAGAGCCTCTGCTGGATGCTATCGTTAAGTAAAATAACTACCAGAAAATGGAAAACCACCCTTTTCCCCTTGGAAAGCGGGAACCAACTCATGTACCTCTTTAGCAAGATTAAATTGCATATTCACTTTAGCAATATCTATTAAAGTATCTTTAATTTGGTACTTATTTCGTTCTTTTAACCAAACTAACACCTTAGAAAGATGCCAAATAGCTGGGTTTCCCTCATGAATAGGTGCTGGAAAAGCAGAACTACTACTTACCATTACCAGCTTCTGGCGCGTCAAGCCCAAAATATCTGCAATCTCCGTCAAACCAACAAAATCAGGAGTTGCTTCTACCAGTTTTGCACTTGGGATTGCTCTTTTCACATCTTCCAATGCACTCCGTATAGCATCATAAGCAGATGATGACTCTCGTGTAAAATTGAGAGCAATTCGACCACTTTGCCCTAGACCAATTAAAGCATCATCGCATCCTTCAATCCCTAGCTTTTCAATATAAGCATCAGGGTTATTTAACCTTTCAGTCAGGCTGAATTTTAAAGTAAATTCATACTCTTTCATTGTTCAGTTCTCTCAAAATCATTCTTACTCTTGTGATTTGTGCAATTATCAACAACTCGGCGAATTTGTTTCGCATGGTTTCCGGCATTACGAGGAGTGCTCCAAATGCTGGAAATACAAAAATCTCCACATCGACACTCCTTGTCGTTGTATGGACAATAGATTTTTCCCCAAGCATGGGCACCTCCAACCTCAACACGCCATCCATTTTGTTCGGCGTATCTAAGTGCCGCTTCAACTTCCGGTTGGGAGTGAGATTTTCTTGTCATAAGAATTTCATTTTAATGTTTCTCTTCTGTTATGATGTCTAATTTTAAAAAATCCGTTAATTGGCTGAAATTTGTTGATTTGATGCATAATTGAAAATCAAAATTTTGGTTTAAGCCCAGCTTGTTTACACAACTCGTTAGCAGTAATCCGATCAAAATGTTTATGTCTCTTGATAGGAATGGTTTTGATGTTATTGGTATAAATTGAGTGATTTCCGCCTTCACGTAGCCAGTAGAATCCATTGTTTTCCAAATAGTTAATCAAATCACGCCGCTTGACAGACATTATCAATCTCCATTGGTAGTTGTTCTATCAAACTGTTTTCTAACGGAATTTCTTTGTTTTGCATTTGATAGGCTAAAACCATTTCATTCAGTGCATCCCTTAACATCGCACGACATTCTTCAAGATTTTTACCTTCAGTAATAACCTCTGGCCATTCAATGAGTTGTCCCATATAGCCGGCGTTGATTTTTGTGTATTTAGCTGTGTAAATGTATTGCATTATTTCATACCTTTTTATGCTCCTCCTAAAATTGTTGGAGCTGATAGACCATCTGATAAGAACTTGTGTACCTCATGGGAATATACAGCGTTTCCCGATTGGATAAAGTACAACAATAAAACGACAGGGATGATTTAGATGTAGCCATTCAATGTGAAACCAACCACGAGGTGTCAAACCGGCTAAATAACCATTTTGCAACAGAGTAATATGAATATTTAACTCATCTGTTAGTGGATGAAGTAAAAACATGTGAGTTGGCGTATCAACTGAAGGCCAATAAGAGGCTTTATTGCGGTTACAAGCTGGACAGGCGTTGTTCAAATTCTGCAAGCCAACGTTTGAAGTTTCAAGCGGTTGAAAAAACGAGTGTGTCTGTTGTACTTATATTTCGGATTAACGTAATGAAAAATAAAAATAACCCTTAGAACCTCTTGCAAAATTCTTGGACATAAACAATAAATCAATAACTTACATGACATTAGGTACTCGTAAGTTATTGATTTATGGGTGAGCCTCGAAGTTTTGCAAGTCCCTCCTTACAAAGAATCAATATATCCCATTGCTTTTCTGTAGAGGAGCACAGCACCATCATTGTCGCCTTTCTTGATGCAATCAAGCACCTTAAGCAAATAATTATCATAAGTGAGGGAGCAAGCCTGTAATAAGACTCTACCATCACTCTACCTTCTGAACTGGCAAGCAAATATTCATCCCTGAACTTTCTAAGAGTGTTCAATTCTTGGCAGTTGTCATCTTTGCCTAAGTAATTGAAAACTAATGTTGATACAAAACAACCTTCCTTCTCAGGTGCTTTTAAATGATATTGACCATATTGACTCACGCTATCGAATTTTAAAGTAACTTCTAAAATTGCTTGCACACGACACAACGCCCAGAATTATCTTTTCGTCCTGTCGGTTTACAAATATTTTCCTTGTCTGAAGAACTAAAATCAGCTGAGACATGAGACATCAAAGTAGATATGTGGGCCATAGCCATAACTTCACAAAGTGAAGGGTTCTTATAACCAGACACACAAGAATCCTTAATATATGAATAATTTTCTCTTAAATAAGACAAAGAGATCAATTCATAAGGATCTCGTTTTCTTCCTAAAAGGAAACCTTTATAGGAAAAATCTGAATTCCAAGGAAATAACTTGAGTCTACCATGTACCCATATGCCAGAGGGTAGTACAATAGATGTACGCTCCCTACACTGGTATTTACCTTCAATAACAGAAATAAATGAAACAGAACCAGCTAAAGCAAACATAGGTACGCATGCAATAAAAGGAAGTAATATCTTCCAAACTTTTCTATACATGGAATTTATTCCTCTATAGTTATGTGAGGTTTCTTTGTCTTTACCAAGATTAGTTATCTATCCATCAATCTATCAGACTGAAAATGGGGACAGCCCACTCCTTCTCTCCACATAACTGGGCGATTAAGTCCAGTGCAAAAATAATCTGCCCTATTTTGTTTATAGGACTGAATTTGCTCTTGTGTGAGTCCTGATTTGATACTAGAACCACTCGTTAGCTCATTGCCAGCCAGTAGGCATCCACGGCAACCATTATATTGTTGATATTCAGCAGTATATTCACTCATTGAGTTTTCCCATGCTCTATTTAAGTAAGTGCGTTTTTATAAAGTAGCTTCTTTAGGAGCCGCGATATAATTCCAGAGCTACCGCCCTCACTTTTAATGTAGTGTGTTAAACAGTCAAAACTTGAGTCGTTAATTCTGTCACCATATAACGTAGTGTGCCATCAAACAATTAGCTCGTGTCGGTTTGGTTTACCAACATTTTTATTCAAACAGATTGTCAATATTAAAGGGATTGATAATTGTTACCTCTTCCAAAACAAGGGCATCTTGAAAATCTTCACTCAAAATATGACTGACTTTGTTGTTTTTAGCTGTTACCAAAAGGAGCGCGTCCCAAAACGACAGCATATGTTGTCGAGTCAATTTCATTGCATCGTTAATACACGTTGGTGTCGCTGCTACAACTGGAAATAATATTTGCCAATCATTGACTTGTTGTTCAGCCTTTTCCATTGGCATTTTTCCTTTGCGAGTCGTGGCAAAGTAAAATTCACCTAACACTTGTAATGTCAAGACACAATCCTGAGTTATCGCTTTATCAACAATATCAATAGCTTTTTGGTGTTTTTCACCCGCTTTATTATCAATGGCATAAATCAAGATATTTGCATCTATTGTATAACGACGCTTTTTTTTAGTCATAAAATTGCTCCCTTTTCATACCAGCAATACCTAAAGGATAACCACGTCTCATTCTTTCTAGTGAACGTTGTCTCGCCGCTTGTTGCTCAGGTGTGAGTTGACGAGTTTGATTTTTCAAATCCGTTGTTTTTTGATGTGGTTCATTAAATAGTGGCTCAATTTTTAACCAATCTGCATAATCAATTTGTATAGCAACAACTTGCATGGCTTCATTGGTGACAAGTTTTCTTGCAATGGGGTGCATTGTTATCTCCTATTGATACACAAAGAAAAACGATATTCTAATCACAACGCGCCTGCTCATAATAAGGCACATCAAGTATTCCACTGTCTGACCAAGGATATTCGCCCGTCTGTTGATGAGCATGTTCTCTAACCACATTGGCAGAAATTCCCGCTAACTTATTAACCAATAAAGAAAAATAATCAATATCATCTATCGTTATTGGGCGATGTGATTGATTGGTATGGACAATATCCCCTCTCAAATTTAACAGGATATTAAGACACTTTTTCGCATTATCACAAGTCATGCCTACCCAAGTCCAGTGTGATGATAACTGGCGCAAACCAATGACACGAGCAAATAAATTATCAATAATGTGTGGACGTGGTAATTGAAACTTGTCAATATATTGTTTGATGATTCAGGGCGAACGAGGTAGAATAATTTTAGTAAATTTTTTCTACGCCTTTTTTAGTTAACATAATAGTGTTACGAACAGGTCTGACAAGCCCCTCTGCTATAATATCCCTAACAGTGTCTTGAAAAACGGCCTTTTCTGCAGGAGTCAGTGTAGGATAATAAATCAGACTCAACCATCTGGCTGGTAAAGCATGTTTATCATCAAGATTGAGAGACTTAAACTTTGCCAATATGTCATTTGCTATTTTGTCTTTTTCTGCATTCATTTCATGATTCCTCTTATGGCAAATAATCAATATCGCCTATCGTTACTGGGCGATGTGATTGAGCTATTCAGCCATCATCGCAGAGATAGTTTTTGTTGGGATGAAAAGCGTGAGAGTTTGGGCGGTTAATTCGTGAAAACCGTATTGAAGGTAAAATTTTTTAGCTCTCTCATGTTTTGCATCAACTACCAAACCAAATATCCCAATTTCTTTAGAAATATTGAGACACCGTTTAAAAACATCCATAACAAGCCACTCACCTAGCCCCTTTCCCTGTACCGTTTTATCAACAGCTAGCCGACTTAATCGTGCGATTGGAATGGGATATTTTGGTAATCTTTTATAAATTTCTTGTGGCAACGTATTAAATTCTATGATTCCCGCATTAAAACTATAAAATCCAAGGATTTTTTTATAATCCTTTTGGGATACTACCACAAAAGTTTGGCTAATATTGTTTTGTGCATTCTGACGCGCAAACTTTTTTAAATAGTTATTTAAATCAGGTTCTCCACAATCAAAACAAGAGCGATCATGCTTTTTGCTAATCGTTTCTAGTACCCATTCAAAATTTGTCATGATCTATTTTGTCCTTTTAGATACTTACGCATAGCCATCTTAGCCTTTTCAGTTGGTTCAGGTGGATTCTCAAGCAGTGCCATAAAATGATCACGTTCTTCATTGGATAGCCTCAAGGTTTCATATTCTGAGATCACCTGTTTAGCATTATCATAAGCGATATTAATAAGATAAGCGTTAACGGACATCATTTTTAATTGTGCCGCTCGAACAATGACTTCTTTAAATTCTGGAGTCATTTTTAGGTTAATGCTTGTTAGTGGGTTATGGGATATTGTACTCATAGTTGATTTCCAAAATTTATTAATTCGTTGTACTCATTTTTTCAAATGATGTGATGAACAACTCTCTTCTAATCCCGTCTCAGTCAAAAAAAACGACGAAAAAATTTGTTCCTTTCCCAAACAATTTATCCACTCCTCTAAAATGGGAAATTTACCCAAACTTTGCTCAGCAAGCTGCCTAGCCTTAGCTCTATTCTCCCCTCCTATCAGGAGTAATATTTTAATTTTGAGTGCAATACTGGGAACATGGTTTGGAAATTTTTCTAGCCCAGTATTGACATTGTCAAGGGCATTTAACTTCTGGTTATTTTCCAGAGCGATTATTGCTTTTGAATACCAGGGATTTTCTGGTGGTTGGGAGAGTAATATCCACAAAATGCAAGCAATGACGACTGCAACCGGAATAAATGATTTCCAATATTTTCGTGAACCATAAAAATGTTTAAGCACTTCATGAGCCGTATTTGCTGGCAATAAATTTTTTTTCTCTTCATCAGTAATCCAGTCATCATTTTGCTGACCAGAAACAACAATTTTCAACTTTTCCTGTGTGGCGGCTTGATATTTTTGAGCAAGCTCACCAATACGAAAAAGATGACCTGATGAATCGCCACTACAAGTGATTGTGAGATGAGCAGGAATTTTTAAATTCCGTGTTGTCAAACCATACATTCCAACAAGAAAGGCACCGTAAAGTGAAGGGCCTTTAATTTCCTTGATTTCTCTTGCGGAAGAAAGCGGTTCTACCCACCAGCGAAAAACAGGCATTTTCCTACTCAAATCGTCCATAAGAAAATAAGAGGCTGTTTTGGAAAAAAATGAGAGAAGACTCTTTACCTTTTCAGAA
>CAYFOB010000131.1:5502-8748 GCA_964344525.1 uncultured Thiomargarita sp. | reverse complement strand
CAAAGACACCAATTGTATCGGTTGTCACGGTGCGGATGCCCAAAGCCCTCTATTGCCAGGAGTTTTCCCCAATGTTGCCGGGCAAAACAAAGCGTACATTATTGCTCAATTGAAAGATATTAAGAGTGGTGCGCGTAACAACGGTGATACGGCTGCTATGAGAGGGATTATGCAGTCTGTGAGTGATGCGGATATCGATGCCCTTGCAGAGTGGTTGTCTTCCTTAAACAGCAGCAGCCAGGAAGTTCCCGTTGCGAAAGTAACAGAAGACGGTCCCACGCTTTACAAAAACAAAGGCTGTAGCGCCTGCCACGGTGCGGATGCCAAAACGCCTTTGATACCAGGCTATCCCAAAATTGCCGGACAAAGCCAAGGCTATGCCACCACCCAAATGGAAAATATCAAGACAGGTGAACGTAACAATGGTCAGTCCGCTGTCATGAAAGGGATTATGGCGGCTGTGAATGAGGCAGAAATAAAAGCCATTGCTGAGTGGTTAGCCACTTTGCCTGGTGGTGAAGGTACGTCAGGGGATGCCGCATTGGCTGCTAAAGGGGCTGCACTTTACAACAACAAAGATGCTAACTGTGCAGGCTGTCATGGTGCAGATGGCAAAACACCTTTGTTGCCAGGCGCATTTCCCAATATTGCTGGGCAAAATAAGGCGTACATCATTGCTCAAATGAAAGACATCAAGAGCGGTGCGCGTAGCCGTGGTGATAGTGCTGCCATGAAAGGGGTTATGCAATTTGTGAGTGATGCGGATATAGATGCCCTTGCAGAGTGGTTAGCATCCTTAAAGGGGCCAAGTGCTGGAGAAACCTCAGCCAAAGGAATGATCGAACGTGTGGAAACTGAAGTTTCACTTTCCACCACGTCGGTGACAACGTCTGTTGCAGAAACTGTGGCACCAGAAGTTTCCATTGAGCAAGTGACAGAAGCACCGGCTGTTACGATACCCGAAACCGATGGGAGTACAGCGACAACAGAAGATGGCGCAACCCTCTACAAAAGCAAAGGATGTAACGCCTGCCATGGCGCTGATGGTAAAACACCTCTGATGTCAAGCTATCCCAAAATCGCGGGACAAGGCAATGCTTATACGACTGCTCAAATGAAACACATCAAATATGGTGCACGTAACAATGGTCAGTCCACAGTCATGAAAGGGATTATGGGCTCTGTGAATTACGCTGAAATGGCAGCCATTGCTGACTGGCTTGCTACTTTGCCGGCAGGTGAAGGTACACCAGGAGATGCCACACTGGCAGCAAAAGGGGCCGCTTTATACAAGAGCAAAGACACCAATTGTATCGGCTGTCACGGTGCGGATGCCAAAACACCTCTTTTACCCAATGTGTTTCCCAACATTGCAGGGCAAAATAAGGACTACATTATCGCTCAATTGAAAGATATCAAGAGCGGTGCGCGTAACAATGGTGATACGGCTGCCATGACAGGGCTTATGGAATCTGTGAGTGATGCAGATATCGAAGCCCTTGCAGAGTGGTTGTCTTCCTTAGGTCGCTCAAAACAAGAGGTCACAACAGCCCCTGAAACCAAACCTGAGAAAGTGGACCACGAAGAAGGCGCCAATCTCTACAAGAGCAAAGGTTGTTTTGCTTGTCATGGTGAAGATGCTAAAACACCTCTGATGCCAGGCTATCCCAAACTTGTGGGACAAAACTCTGCCTATGCGCTAGCTCAAATGAAAGACATCAAGAGTGGGGCGCGTATGAATGCTCAGAGTATTATCATGAGAGGGATCATGACCGGTGTGAATGAGGCTGAGATGGAGAATATTGCTGGCTGGCTGGCTTCTTTACCTAAAGAAAGCGGATTGACGAATGATGCCACATTGGCAGCAAAAGGGGCTAAACTCTATAAGGAAAATACTTGTGCAGCTTGCCACGGCAAAGATGCACAAAGTCCTATCATGCCAAACTATCCCAAGTTGGCTGGACAGAGTAAGGACTATGCCCTGACTCAAATGATCGATATCAAGAAAGGTGTACGTAGCAATGGTCAAGCAGTCGCTATGAAAGGGGTTATGCACCTTGTCAGTGATGAAGATCTCGCAGCGATTGCAGAATGGTTGATATCCCCAACGTTGGCGGCACCCGCTCAGAAAACGACAACAACACCAATAGCCGAACGAAAAGTGAAGACAACGACGAGCACTTGCGATGTCAAAAACTTAGTCAAACCAGAAGGCTGGAAAATGGCGCCAGAGACTAAGGAAGCTTTGGAGTTAGAACCAGATTTTGAAAATGGCTTGGATGTTTATGAAGTCTGTGCAGCTTGTCACTTGCCAGAAGGTTGGGGTAGAGAAGATGGGACTTTTCCTCAATTGGCAGGACAACATCGCAGAGTATTGATCAAACAAATGGCTGATATTCGTGCAGGCAACCGTGACAATCCAACCATGTATCCCTTTGCCTTACCCAGAGCGATTGGTGATGCACACGCATTGGCTGATGTCACCACCTATATTGCCACCCTACCCATGAACCCAGAAAATGGGGTTGGTCCAGGGGATAACTTGGCACATGGTGAAAAGTTGTATAAGGAAAATTGTGTCAAATGTCACTGCGAAAATGGCGAAGGCAATGCTGAAAATTTCTACCCACGTATCCAAGCGCAACATTATAAATATATGTTACGTCAATTTGAGTGGATTCGTGACGGCAAACGGCGCAACGCTAATCCTGATATGGTAGAGCAGATTAAAAACTTTACGGATGAGGATATGCGAGCGGTTATTGACTACGCCTCCCGTCTCAAACCACCTCCAGAAGATTTGGGACCTCCTGGTTGGAAAAATCCAGACTTTGCTGATTATTAAGCTTATGATTGATAGTTGAAGAGATTGTTCAAACCTTCGATGTTTTTGAAACATCGGAGGTTTTTTTTTCTATAGGGATTATATCTATTCATAAGTATCTTTCTGGATATTTGATAGATATAAGTTACGCACTTTTTTTGCGAAACTGCATTTTCTCAAAGGAGATAATTATGTCTTTTAGTGACTATAAAACAATTTCTCAAGTGCAAACGGAATACCAAATAAAATATGAAGAGCTTAATTTTGTTGAGAAAAAACAAAGCGATTTATCTCAACATTTTTTAGAGGAAATTGATTTCAATATCAAAACATTGGATGCTTTTTCTTCAGAAGCCGCAAGATGTGAGCTGATTATACTTCCAATACTCAGAGAAGCCTATAAACAGGTTTCTTCAAGATTT
>CAYFOB010000131.1:0-5492 GCA_964344525.1 uncultured Thiomargarita sp. | reverse complement strand
CAAAAATCAATTCATTACAATAAAAAGTTAAGTGGCACACCAGATTATCTCATTTCCAAACGCTCTTCTTTGGGCAAAACAGTATTAGAATATCCACTTGTTATTATTGCAGAAGCGAAAAAAAATGATTTTGATCAAGGCTGGGCGCAATGTTTGGCTGAATTAGTCGCCGCACAAAAACTCAATAATGATGAGACATTTTCAATTTATGGTATAGTAACTGATGGAAAATATTGGGAATTTGGAAAATTAAAAGAACAAATTTTCAGTAAAAATATTGCAAGTTTTGCGCTAGATGATTTACCAGAATTATTTGGTGCATTAGATTTTATTTTGACTCTTGTTACCGAATAAAGCTTATCATCAAAGTACTGAACCAGAAATTTTCTTGTCTGAATCAGAATTTGCAAAGTTCTGAAAATTCTTAAATTTTGTCAATTAATATATAATATATATAAAAAAGGAAAAACTTTAATATGGCATACAGCGATTTCACTCTTAAAAAAGTTAAGTCTAATTTTAGTCTGAAAACAATCGAAAATCTCTCACTTTTTTCAGAGATTGAGGAGTCTGAGATTAGTGATTATCTGGAAAAAACCTTAAAAAGAAATGTGCCTTTAGCCCTCTCAATCAATACCGAAAAAGCGAGATCAGAATTGATAATCATCAATATTTTACTTGAAGTGAAAGAAAAACTTTCTGAAAAAATCAGTTTATTTTCAGGTATTGATTTTAATGTGGATAAAGAATTGGGATTGAACGGCTTTTGTGATTATATTATCAGCAATTCCCCTGAACAATTGTACTTAGATGTACCAGCCATTACGATAGTTGAGGCTAAGAATGAGAATATTATTTCTGGTATTGGGCAATGTATTGCAGAAATGTATGCTGCGAGACTCTATAATGAAAGAGAGAACCATAATTTGCCGTATATATATGGTGCTGTTACAACCGGTGATGAATGGAAATTCATCAAATTAATTAAAGATTCTGCTTATATAGATAATCAGTCTTATTACATGAGCGATATTAAGAAAATCGTTAGAATCTTGGTGAATATGGTGGAACCAAAAGCTTAATTTTAGGTTTTCAAAATTGGGTAGTAAATATGAACGAGTACTTCGCTCTCCTGAAATCGCAACCTCAAACGAACGCCCAAGACTGGTTTCAAGGGGTTGCTTCGCTTTTGATGAACCGTACCACGTTGATGATTGCTGACCAACCTTATCGTTTGCGTGAGATTGAGTTTTATTACAACGCTGATGCTCACCCTGATCCTTTTGTGCATTGTGATCCGATACAGCAAACCAGTGGACGGTGGTACTTCCATCGGGACAAAGAGAAATATCGGGGCGGAAGCTTTAAGGGCTTGGATATCACTTTTGGACCAGAGGGTCATTATGGAGGCATTTTGCTTCGGAGTATTTCTGGGGCTGATGGAACGTTCGTCAATGGCTCGTGTCTGTGTGTCAATCATATGTTGGAGAAGACTGGGTTTGAGCAAGTTGCCGATTTAGATGGGGAAATTGACAAACGATCAGTCTGGGAGCCATCAAGCCCACTGTCGTTGAGGCCAGCACAGGATATGGATGCGCTGGGCTTATGGGTAACAGCTCGCGTCGGGCTGAGCCTTAAGCGGATTTACAAGTTCCCCAAAATGCCCAACTACATTATGAAACCCTACCGGTTCATCAATGATTCAAAACAAGCTAAAAAAGGTTTGATTCATCTGATCATTGCCCTCCACCAGGAAGGCAAAGACATTGACGAGATCAGAGCATTGACAGGTAGCCCGAAAAAAAGCATTGAGCGCTATATTAGTGATTATACCAAAGGCATGGCACTTAATAGCTTCGATACATGGCGTGGTAAGTCCCTCAAAAATTTTGATCTGTGCCAGATGCATGCGGTTTGGCATAAAATGTACGTGAGGGCTTAAACCTGAAAAATATGAAAAATAAATTCACAACCCAGGCAGGTATAGAAACGCCAATTATTTGTGGTCCTATGTATCCTTGTAGTAACCCGGAATTAGTAGCAGCTGTCTCGGAATCGGGGGGGTTAGGCATAGTGCAACCTATTTCATTGACTTATGTTCATGGTTATGATTTCCGGGAGGGTTTGCGTTATATTCATCAATTGACCTCGAAACCTATTGGCATGAATGTCTTAATAGAAAAAAGCTCAAAACGTTATCATGAAAAAATGGTGCAATGGATTGATATAGCTTTGGAAGAAGGCGTGAAATTTTTTATTACCTCTTTGGGAAAACCAGATTGGGTGGTTGACAAAGTGCATGCAGCAGGTGGTATTGTTTATCATGATGTGACAGAACGCAAATGGGCTTTAAAGGGATTAAATGCAGGAGTAGATGGTTTGATTGCAGTGAATAATCGTGCAGGGGGTCATGCAGGAGAAAAAACGACACAAGCTTTATTTGAGGAAATACAAGATTTTGATGTACCTATTATTTGCGCTGGCGGAATAGGTTCTGAAAATGATTTTCTGAATGCGCTTAATACAGGCTATGCAGGTGTACAAATGGGAACGCGCTTTATTGCAACCAAAGAATGCCATGTGCCTGAACCTTATAAAGCCGCTATTGTTAGTGCAACAGAAAAGGATATTGTGTTAACTGAATGTGTTACTGGGATTCCTGTTTCTGTTATTTTAACGCCTTATATAAAACGCTTAGGCTTGAAAGCTGGTTTTTTGGCACGCTGGATGTTAAAGCATCGTCAGATGAAATATTTAATGCGTATGATTTATGTTTTGAAATCTTTACGACAGTTAAAATTGGCTATAAAAGATGAGACGGGTTCTCAAGATTATTGGCAGGCTGGTAAGAGTGTCTCGGGTGTCAAAAAGATAGAATCTGTGCCAGAAATTATTGAGCGTTTTTCAAGCACGCTTGCTACAGCAATGAGTTATAAAAAAGGATAAATCAAAACGGTTTTCATCCCTTTTATAACTCATCCCTGTAGTTAATTAGTTAGCACGATTTCTTTAAAACATCAGGTTCACTTGCACGAATGCTATTTGGATGTGCTGGTAAGATAACTGTAAAATAAGTACGTTCTTCATTAAATTCATAACGCGGTGGTGGCGAACCATTTTCTACCATAGCTCGAAATACCTTACGTATTCCTGTGCCACGCACTTCAGCCAATTTTAATTCTTTCAGCATTTCACCAATACGACGATTTCTGGCAGGTACGGTTGGCACTTTTTGCTGTTCAAAATGTGTTTGTTTTAGGCCCGGCACTGGCCCCGGATAACTTGTGATTTCAAGACGATCTGGATAAATATAAACTTTGATGGGTTCTTGTGTACCTTCATAGCTACGATGATAGACAGCATTAACAATGCTTTCCTTTATCGCGGCTAATGGAAAACTGACCCACCTGCTGGCCTCGTAACGATCATCATGTTTTTGGATGTATGTGGTAGAAAAATGTTCTAAGTGGTTGACGCTGTCTTTAATTTGTTTGGGCAATGGTCCTCGAAATATCCATTCCTGCAATATATTACCACCGGCATCATCAGGAAAATGCACGACCTCAATGCGTGCTCCCCGAAATGCCTTTTCTGGATCATCCATAAAAAATAGCAAAGCGATATTTTTAGGAACTTCGTGCCCATTGGCTTTTGCTGTTAGCCATAATTGACGATAGATTTTATAATCATCTTTTTCTTCTCGAAGCCTATTATTTATGTCATATAAAAACTCATGTACTAAAGTTGATCTTAAATCATTGAGGCTAAATTGGCTGGCTCGACGATCATCAAAAGGGACTTTGGCACACATATTCAATAAATCTGTGAGCTGTTGACCTTTAGCCTCAAGGGTTTCAGAACCTTCACGTATATAGTACGCGCGTTGTTTATCCGTCCCCGTTGGTGCGTGATGAGGACGTGCATCGCTGCCTGGCACCCAAACAACCAAGATATGTTTACCATCAACAACTTCTGGAAATAATCTAAATTGTACTTTGGGTTCCAATTTTTTGCTATTGCCCCTAATCCATTTTTGGGCAGCATTAAGCATTTGAGGAGTTAATCCTAAAGGTGGTAAAACGGCTTGCGCTTCATTTTCAGCCACACCAATCACAATATAACCACCATTAACGTTATAAAAATCATTAGCAAAGGCACATAAGGTTTTTAGCACTTGCAATCCTGTGGTTTTTTCGTTCCAAGACTGTTTCAATTCAACCCGTGCCGATTCAACACCTTGAAAGTGAAGCAAATCGTGAATATTGATAGGTAGACTGGAAATCATTTGAAAAATGGGAAATTTTATTTCCTCAAAAGCGTATATTACGTTGATAATAACTATAAGTCACTACCACTTTATCCTTAGGAGGAACGGGAATATCAAAGAGAATTTCTTGATTATGTGCCTGTTTGTAGGGATGGGACGTTTTTTTCATTTCCCATTCTTTAGGCATTGGTTCTTTGAGGGTGACAAACACCGCTTGTTCCTTGAAATTTTCAATTTCTACCTGCATGGTTTCTTGAAGATCATAAAGTATCACTCGATTTCGTTTGGCATTGCGGCGTTCATTGAGACGCTTTTGACTCATTTTTCGTTGTGTGACGACGATGTCGCGGCTATCTCCAATGGTTAATTTGAGTGGTTGTCCCACTGGTGTGAATTTGGCGTTGTCTTCACCTAAAAAAAGGCGGCTGCCATGTCCATCTTCTCCATATAGACGGGCTTTGCCATTCCATAACGCATGTTGGCCTAAACCGTTGGCGGTGGTATTTTCTAGTTCGTAGTGAACCGGAATACCGACATTGTCGTTTACTTGTTTGGGATTCCAAGGTAATTGAGCGGCATCAAAGGTAAAGCGTTTTTTGAGAGGCAATTCTTTGGCTGTAAAAAATGGCATCCGCTTAGTTTCTCCAGTCATGATGGCACTTTCAAAGGTTTCCCCATAATCCAATTGAAAGCGGCTGGCTGGTAAATTTTCTCCTGAGAAGTTTCTCAAGACTAAAAATGAGTTTAAGTCTAAGTTTGACTCATCTTTTCGTACCACCGCTTGGTAGGTGACTAAACGATCAATTTTGTTGAGCAGATAGCTAATTCTGACGCGCACTTGTTGCCCGATGGGACTGGCGATTTGCCAAACTAAGGCTTGTTCATTGGGTGGATAGCTAACGCTTAGCACTGTCACTGCTTCTTTTAGCACAGCCAAGCGAATTGAATCGGGTATAATTTCTACGCCTTTCCAAGAAAAATCAACTTGATTGAGCCCTTGTTGTAAAGTTAATACACGCTCTTCTTCAAGTAAGGTGGCATCAGGATTATCTAAGCGAACAATTGTTGCTTCACGTTCTGGTAACGCTACTAATTTAATACGTGCCCAAGCGGTTTCAATGGCTAAGAGACTGAAAGCTAGGCAAATAAAGGATGTAATCAATTTCATGGGAACTCGATGTTCAAGTTAGTTAATTAGAATATTATGATATTTTAATAAAAATAT
>CAYFOB010000130.1:7076-8750 GCA_964344525.1 uncultured Thiomargarita sp. | reverse complement strand
ATTAACAACAGACGTTTTTGACCAAATTTATCAATAATTTCATATTCAAGATTAGTTAATTCTGCGCTCTCCAGATGAGCTGGTAAATCTCCCAATAATTTTCTAATATTACCCAAAGCTTGGATTTCTTCGGCATTATAACCAAAAATCACATGGACATTGCTATAAATATAGAGGAATGCCCCATGATCATCAGTTACAAATATTGCATCAGAAATATTTTCCAACAAAAAGCGATGAAATTCTTCACTTTCACGTTGAGCTTCCTTTGCCGCCATTTGCTCAGTAATATCTATCGCAATGCCACCTATTTGAATAGGATTGTCTTTTGAATCAAAAATAACACTTTTGTGATCATGTAGCCAACGAATGTCGCCATTAGCTCGAACAATGCGATATTTTTGCTCAATTTGCCCCTGCTGAAGCAATTGTTGCGATCCCTCTTCCACTTTCGCCCTATCGTCAGGATGAACAACTTCAAGCCATAAATTAGGATTATTGATAAAATCGGTAGAAGGACGACCATAAATTCGTTCTGTTGCACAATTGATATACAATACTTCTCCCTTTATTGTAGCCATCCAAACGACATTGTTTACAGATTCAAGGAGAGGCTGGAACCGACATTTTTTTTGCTTTTGCTGAAATTGTGCGTCGTTGATAATTTTTTCTAAATCATCGAGTTGGTTGTTTGTATTGGGAGTTCGGAGAGTTTGTATAATGGTTTTAGCTTGTTCTAATTTGGCAAGCATTTTTTGAGGAGGGATTATATTCATTGTTCAGGTGAAATTTTCAGTTTTCAGAATTTTGAACTGTGATTCTTATGATTTTTGTGATGAAAGGTGATGAAAAATAAGCATCAACACTCTCATAATAATCATATCAATCACATAAATCACAGTTCAGATTATTTTAAGCCTAAAAATCATAACTCAAAATATCACTCGCCCGTCGGCAAATTTCTTGCCCATAGTCTGTCCAAAGTCCTTGTCCCCAGTAGCGATAGCAACTGGTTTGGGAGGACATCATGTGGAAAAGAGCGTTGCGATATCGGTGTTCGTTGGTGGGAATGCGGGAAGTGAGGGCTTTTTCGTTGAAGAGTGTGCTGACTCTTTCCATGGGGTCAAGTACGTTTTCATAGCCTTTTACCCAGGAAATGTTGTTTGTCCAACTACCTCCATCCATATGGAATTGGTTGTCTTCTTTTTTGAGTTCTTCAATGGCGGTTGCCATTTTTTCGGGTCCGTCTCCGGCTGTAAAGCGATCCCAAATGCGTTTTTGCATAGCCGGTTGAATGGTTGGGAAGTCTTCTTCTTTTATACCCATTGCAAACAGGTGTTCCAGATATTCAGTGGCGTTCATTAATGGCGTATTTGAGCCGGTGCTGTCGTTGGTGACTTCAAAAAATTTGTGTGGAAATTCGTTCATCATGACGCCCCCATTTTCGCCGTCTGCAATTTGTGTAATCAGGGGGGGAATAGATTGGCCAGCCAAATCCCAGCGAGATTGTTCTCTGGCTTCGTAGTAAGGTTGCATTTGGGCCACTAATTTGGTATCACTGCCTTGGGTTTTGATAATGGCAATAATGCTAGCGGTTTCGCCTTTGGAGTTGGTACAAGTGAGGCGATGGGGAATGTGTGGACGATTGAGTCCTTCGCCATTTTCTGGGCGCTC
>CAYFOB010000130.1:5914-7046 GCA_964344525.1 uncultured Thiomargarita sp. | reverse complement strand
GACGGTATGTTCTTGTACCAGTACCCATTGGTAGCCACAGTCTTTGAGCGTTTTGACAAATTCATACGCCACATCGGGATGATTTGGCAAAGCCATTTCTGCCGGCGAAAAACCACGCACACGGGTGAGCGCTTCGAGACCAAAAATGGCTGCAAAATGATGTTGCCAAGCGAGAACATGCAGACGGTAATCTTGAACCGGTGTTGAGGGGGCGACTGCATGCCCCCACGAACACCCTAACCATTCCACGGCGCGTCGATAATTGTGATCAAGCGTTATTTTTTTCAAATTGTCGAATACATCATGCAGCGCCATTTGGCGCAAACCGTGCAACAAGGTGCCAGAATATTCCAACATCACGCGCGGCTGCTTGCCTTCATCAACCAATTGGGGGATAAATTCACCGACGCGCTTGTAACACCAATGAAAAACAGGGGCATTATGGTTGTCGCCAATGTACTGATTATCCCACATGTATTTGAGATTACTGATAATTTCTGCCGTTGTGAGATCACTCCCTCCGGCGGGGATTAAAGGTTGGTGCATGTGTAGAGCAATAGCGCAGGCGCTACGAATGCGCCCAAAATCAATCCCACTTTCGTGCAAAAAAACGGGGTGTGTGTTGCTGTCTTCAATGGCTTTCAGGAGAATTTTTTCGGAGCCTGAGACGTTGGGCACGTTGTTGATGTATTCTGAGTTAAGATCACCTTCCCAGTCGGGAAAATTTGGCCAATCGCTGGTGTTTTTTGAATTCATAAAGTTAATCCTTTCAATTATCATAACTTAATTAGACTTGTCCCTAAATAATTTGAACTGTGATTTATGTGATTGAGATGATTATTATGAGGGGGCTAATGCGGATTTTTTCCTCAAATCAATCACATAAATTATTTAGGGACAAGTCTATTACTTGTTTTTGATGTGTTCGTAAATATCCAAATAATATTGCCCCGAACGATGCCATGAATAGTTGTATAGCATGCCTTGAATCATAAGCTTGCGAAAATCTTCGGGGTAGAAATGCCACAAGCCAATGGCGCGCTTCATGGCTGATTCAATGCCAGTATAGTCAGCTTCGTGAAAAACATAACCATTGCGGGCTGTGATGGGTTTGTCGGAGAAGTCTCGATCA
>CAYFOB010000130.1:4874-5904 GCA_964344525.1 uncultured Thiomargarita sp. | reverse complement strand
TATCTACCAACCCCCCGACGGCTCGGACAATTGGCACAGTGCCATACCGCAGCGCAATCATCTGCGCCAATCCACAGGGTTCATACATGCTGGGCATAATGATCATATCAGCCCCTGCGTAAATCAGGTGCGCTAATTCCTCGTTAAAACCAATTTCCAGATGACTGTCTTCATTGTCATTCAAATCATGTTTAATTTGCCAAAATTCATTGTTAATGCTCGCTTCAGGGCTAGAGCCCAAGAGGACAAATTGTGCATTATTTTCTAGTGCATAAAATAATGCATGCCGAATTAGCTGGACACCTTTTTGTACATCTAAACGCCCCACATAAGCAATGATTGGTTTAAATTCCTTGCGCAGCAACAATCTTTCGCGCAAAGCTTCTTTGTTACCATATTTGTTGTCTAAGGTTTCTGTATTGTAATGATAAGGAATGTGTGGGTCTATTTCAGGATTCCAGATTTCATAATCTAAACCGTTGAGAATGCCACAAAATTTTTCTGGGTGGATGTGTAAAGTGTCACCCAATCCATGTCCTTGCTCGGTGTGACGTACTTCCCAAGCGTGTTTTGGGGAAACCGTGGTAACAAAATTTGAGTAAACAATACCCCCTTTCATAAAATTCAAGGCATTTGGGTGGACATTATCCCCAAGGCGATCATAATGGTGAAAATACTCAAATCGGTCCAACTTAGTTGCCGACAAAACATGTGCACCCGTTATGCCCTGATACCTGAAATTGTGAATGGTGTAGCAGACGCGAGAGTGATGCAAGCCCTGGGGACTGTACATTTCGTAGAGCAAGACGGGGACTAGCCCAGTTTGCCAATCATGGCAATGGATGACGTTAGGGTGTTTATTGCTCTTGAGCATAAATTCTAGCGATGCTTTGCTGAAAAAGGCAAATCGCATGGCATCATCGGGATAGCCATAATAATCATTCCTGTTGAAGTAATTCTCATTGGAATGAGATTCAATAAAAAAACATTTTCGCCCATGTGCAAAACCAAACCAAACTGTGCAAGGGAT
>CAYFOB010000130.1:0-4864 GCA_964344525.1 uncultured Thiomargarita sp. | reverse complement strand
ATAGCGCTATTACCCCAAGGCACCCATAAATCTTGGTAGACGATTTCCAAGCCCCATATATGATCATAGCGCATGCAATCGTACTTGGGTAGAATAATTTCTACCAAGTTGCCCCGCATTTCCAACTCTCGACTGAGCCCATAAACGACATCAGCCAATCCTCCAACTTTAGACACAGGGGCGCATTCAGAAGCAATCATTACAATATACATTTATTCTTTCCTTTCTGGCGACTGCTTAATGATAAATTAAAAAACATTTATAGGGATATTCCCTATGACTTATTTAACTTTGTTTGTAACTGCCTTTTTAGCGGCAACATTGCTGCCCTTTTCCTCTGAGGTTTTTTTGGCAACCTTAATATTATCAGGAAAGTACAATTTAATGGGGTTGTGGTTTTGTGCAACGCTGGGTAATGTGACTGGTTCAATGGTCAACTGGCTATTGGGACTCTATTTTGTACAATTACAAATGAGGATTCCATTTAGTCAAAGTGAGATTGATAAAGCGCAGGATACGTTTTTGAAATATGGGGTTTGGACGCTTTTGTTGGCCTGGTTGCCCGTTATTGGTGATCCATTAACGTTTATTGCTGGCCTGTTTAGAACACCTTTTTTGCTATTTTTTGTGTTGGTTTTTTTAGGTAAAGGTTGTCGTTATTTTGTGGTTATTTATTTGGTCAGTTGAGCGTCCATGCCTGGACGCTTTGTTAAATCATGCAAGCATACGCATAGACAAATCGACTGCCCGCACATTTTTAGTCATCGCTCCGACAGAAATAAAATCAACCCCCGTTTCAGCAATAGCGCGAATGCTTTCCAAAGTCACATTACCTGAGGCCTCCAATTTCACCTGATTTTGTACCAAAGCCACTGCCTCACGCAATTGGGGTAAACTGAAATTATCCAATAATAAACCATCTACCCCCACCGCTAACGCCTCTTTAATTTGTTCAATTGTCTCTATTTCAACTTTGATAGGTAAATGCGCTGCTCGTGCCGTGGTAACAGCTTGCGTGATAGAACCAGCTGCAAGTATATGATTTTCTTTGATTAAAAAAGCATCATATAAACCCATACGATGATTAGTGCCGCCCCCGCAGCGCACGGCATATTTTTGGGCCTGGCGTAAACCGGGCAAAGTTTTGCGCGTATCTAAAACACACGCTTTTGTGCCACTAATTGCCTTGACATAGCGTTGCACTTCGGTGGCTGTGCCCGAAAGTAATTGTAGGAAATTTAAAGCTGTGCGCTCTCCTGTGAGCAACGTGCGTGCCTGCCCTGTCAGCTCACACAACAATTGATCAGCGTTAATGGTTTCACCGTCTTGTGCATGCCATTTGGTTTGTATTTGGCTATTAAGTTGTTTAAACACCTCATCAAACCAAGCGGTACCACATAAGACGGCTTGTTCACGGCTAATGACTTGAGCCTTAGCCTGTGTGTCAGCCGCAATCAATTGTGCAGTTATATCGCCACTGCCAACATCTTCAGCTAAGGCAATTTCTACAGTAGATAAGCTTTCCATATAAGTCCTTTAAGGATATTGACGTAAAATCAGGGTATCGCCACGCTGGGTAAATTCTAAATCTTTGAGAAAACTCATACCAAGCAAAATTTCATCGTCTCGCATTTGTGGATTAAGATTGGCACGCACATTATGTAATTCAATGTCACCTAAAGCAATGTTATTAAGTGTAGTGCTATAGGTAGTAATAGTTCCATTGGCTGTACTGGCGAGCATGGCTTGCCCTCGCTGCAAATTGAGACGAGCGCCCAAATGATCAGGAATAGAAACGATTGTTGCCCCCGTATCCAGAAAAAAAACAACGGGTTGACCATTAATTGTGCCATTTGCAACATAATGTCCGCTGCGATTGCGTTGCAATTTGACTTCACGCGTACCATCCTGATAATGTTGAGTACTTAAATCTTGGTTAGGATTGTATTGTTGATCAATAAAATGATCAAAAAACAAAGTGAGCAAACCTAGCGCACATATCCAAGCAGCAAAAATCATGCCTCTGCCAAGGCCTTGTGGAGATTCTTTCATAATTATCGCTATCATTTTGAGTGTGTTTTAGGTACGAGTATTTTAAAATTTTTTGTGAAACAATTGCATGCTTTTTGGTTATTCTTCCTAGGTCTGCAAAGCTTAGCGAAGCAACTTGTGAACCATTTTGAGAAATTTTTTGTGAAACAACTACATGCTTTTTGGTTATCATTATTCAATAGTGCCCGCGATTTAGCGCCTATCGTGGTGGTTATTGCATTTTTCCAACTTATCGTATTACAACAGCCCCTCCCCAATCTACCCAATTTGTTGGTGGGCATTTTTTTGGTGATGTTAGGATTGAGTTTATTTGTGTATGGATTGGAAATTGCACTGTTTCCATTGGGAGAGAATATGGCATACGCCTTTGCGAGCAAAGGTAATATTTGGTGGTTGTTAACTTTTGCCTTTGCGTTGGGATTTGGTACAACAGTTGCAGAACCTGCCCTAATCGCAGTGGCGGATGAGGCGGCTTCTGTGGCTGCTGTCGGTGGCATTATCGCAGCCACCGATGAGGCCAAACAATTTTATGCCAATGGCTTACGGCTTACGGTGGCGCTATCGGTAGGAATTGCCATTGTTATAGGTGTTATTCGTATAGTCAAAGGATGGCCTATACAATATCTCATTATCAGTGGTTATATAGGCGTTGTCATTATGACAGCTTTTGCACCAGAATGGATTATTGGTATTGCTTATGACTCAGGCGGTGTAACAACTTCAACGATTACTGTTCCCCTTGTTACTGCCCTTGGAGTTGGCTTAGCTTCTAGCATCAAGGGACGCAATCCCATGATTGATGGTTTTGGCTTAATTGCCTTTGCCTCACTTACGCCAATGATTTTTGTTATGGCTTATGGGGTGTTGTTATGATTACCGCATTTTGGAGTCCAAAGAAACCCATATCCTTCGCTAAGCTTTGGACTCCAAAATACCTGAAAATTCTTGATTCAGTACTTATGAGGGTGTTGATGCTTATTTTTTCATCACCTTTCATCATAAAAATCACAGTTCAAAATTATCTAATCCAACACAATTGAGAAAATGTCACCATCGCGCCTAATTTGAATAGAACGTGCTGTGTACCGATTAAACCGTTGGGTCAAATCTTGTATGTCATTAACCCGTCTGCGATTGAATCCAACAATGAAATCACCTTGACGCAAACCCATTTTCCAAGCATTGCTACGTTGTATGATTTTGTCTACTAGTATGCCCTCATTAGCATCTTTTAAGAGCGCTCCTTTCAAATAGACGCTGACTTCTCCCCCTTTAATCTGCTTGGTATCAGCAATTGTTGCGTAGATATTGCGAGTGCGTTTGTTGCGTATAATTGTGATTTTGATTCGTTCTCCAATGCGTAATAAGCCAATACGATTGCGAACATCAGTTGCTGATTTAACGGCCTTATTATTGATCGCTATGATAAGATCACGAGATTTTAAACCCGCTTTATGAGCGGCTGTTCCGGCTTCAATTTCAACAATAAGCGCTCCTTTTTTGCCCGTTAATCCAAACGCGGTTGCCAAGTTTGGTGTTAAGTCTTGTATCTTAATACCCAAAATACCACGCCGTACTTCGCCAAATTCCACCAATTGTTGATTCACTTGATTCATCATATTGCTTGGAATGGCAAAACCTATACCAACATTTCCCCCGCCAGGGGCAACAATGGCTGTATTAATGCCTACCAATTCACCCCGTAAATTGATCAATGCGCCTCCCGAATTACCTGGATTTATTGAGGCATCAGTTTGAATAAAGTCTTCATAACCTTCAATACCTAAACCACTACGTCCCAAGGCGCTGACAATGCCAGAAGTCACCGTTTGCCCTAAGCCAAACGGATTACCTATTGCCACGACAAAATCGCCTACGCGCAAACGATCCGAATCTGCCAACGACAAAGCGGTTAAGTTTTTCGCGGGTATTTGCATGAGCGCTATATCTGTTTCTGGATCTGCGCCAATCAACTTGGCATTGAAGTGGCGCCCATCAACCAAAGTCACAGAAATTTCATCTGCTTTCTCAATGACATGATGATTAGTCACGACATAACCCTTGCGAGCATCAATGATGACACCTGAACCACGGCTTTGTTTTTCTGGTTTCTCCGCCTCGGGAAGATTAAAAAAACGACGGAAAAACGGATCATTCAACAATGGATTATCAAGTGCGCGACTGCGGGTACTTGATGAAATATTCACCACGGCGGGTGTGACTTTTTCCAGCATTGGCGCAAGGCTGGGTAATCCTCCTATACCAACAGGAAAGTCGGCAAAAGTGGCTTGTCCCATAAACATGAATAGGACCAACCAAAAAGGATGAAGGTTGAATTTGTACATAAATTGCTCCTTAAAACCGAAAAATTGGAGTGCAAAGCAACGCTTTGCTAATCCCCTAAGAGTGTGTTGGATATTTTGGTTTGCTACCCAAAACCCGTCGAATGCTTTTTGGCACATAACCAGATTTCAGCACAATTTGAGTCGCTTGTTTCTCAGATTTTCTAATGCGTTGTGCTTGAAAGCTAAAACCTGTGCAGATTTTATCATTGTGAAATTCCAAGCAACCATCACAATCATGGCGTTTTTGCTGTTGACGAAATATCAAATACACTTTCCAACAGATTATCAACAACGCCGCGCTAATCACTCCTAATAAAAAATGACCAAAAAATTTTTCTAGAGCGAACTGCTAAGTACCCGTTCACAAGTTTTCGCACATTTTGGAGTCCAAAGCGGCCGCGAAGGAAACCCATGCCCAAAGCGCTGCTTTGGACTCCAAAATACCTGAAAATTCATGGTTCAGTACT
>CAYFOB010000129.1:1893-8752 GCA_964344525.1 uncultured Thiomargarita sp. | reverse complement strand
CGCAAAAAAACGTAACCCAACCGGCACATAATAATGTTGGGTTACGTTTTTTCGCGGCGCGAAAAAATCTAACCCAACCTACAGTTGTAGTTAGATTTTTTTTGCGCCGCAAAAAAACGTAACCCAACCAACTTTCAACTTAACTTATTGAAAAATAAGTCGAACTCACGTTATTAATATTCTCATAATTTTGGTGCTAAGCCTTGTGCTTCATCCCAAGGCTTGTTTTTTAAGAGAAAACCCATGAAAAAGCAACAATTAGAAGAATTATTGTTTATTTTATTCCCTTCACTTTTATGGCTCATCATAGCACCAATAGGCTATTGGCTGATTTTGTGGTATTTTTCAGAATCGACGACAAGCGAGCAAATCATATCCAAATCGGCTTTTTTATTCGTTTTTGTTTGTATTATGGCTGCCCTTTTTCAAGGGGGGATAGCGCTTATCCGTTATTTTAATTGGTTAATGCTGAAAACGCCTTCATGCCCCCTTTGTGGTAGTTTGATGAAACTTAAAACAGAACAAGAAGGTTGGTATCGTGGAGATCATTTTTGGGGATGCCGCCGCAATGGATGTCAAGGAAAAATTCCTATCAGAAATTGGTGAGTAAACTATTCTGGTTGATCAATTTTTTTATTCTCTTGATGCATCGAATAATTTATATAGGGATAAACCAGCGTAACATCATTTCACATTTATGGAAACAAAAAAAATATTTTGTCCAAATTGCGGTGATTCATTAGGCACTGGCACAACAAATTGCCCCAAATGTCAGACTATTCTTTGCCAAGTTTCTTGCCCTGATTGTGGCGTCGAAAATATTGCCTTTGCTGATGGGCGTGAATTTTCATGTGAGTGTGGCGCACAGATACCGGTGGCTTCATTATTCGGACATCTCCCACACCAAAAACAATTTTGTAGAGCAATAAAGTTATTGAGTGGATTTCAAAAATTTTCTAAGCAAGAAACTTTCTCAGGAGAAATTTATTACGAAATAGAAACCAATACGACCTCTCTACAAATCTGGCAAGTGGATCATTTTGTGGCGCAAAAGGGCTTATTGAAAAATGAAATCTTATTGCCAACACAAGTTATTAAAGACACAGGGGCTACTTATTATTTATTAACTTACCAAAAAAAACGAGGCAAAAATATTGAGATATTAAAAAATGAGCCTGTTGCGCTTGCTATCACATTATTTGAGCTGATTGAATATATACACGAAAACAATTATTGTGTGCCTGCCCTAACACCAGCAGATTTGGATGTGACACCTTCGGGAAAAATTCGCTTGTTAGTTGGGCATAAACTTTGCGCTCATGGCACGCCATTTGTGGGCAATTTGAACCCAGCTTTTAGCGCACCTGAATTAAGCCATCGTTATATCGCAAAAAAAGCGTCTGACATTTTTACAGCAGCCAGAATCTGGTATTGGATTATTTCAGAAGGTATTTTGGGGCAATCTCAACCCGGCTTGGATGAAATACCATGCCCAAGAATTTGGTGTCCAAAAATGCCAGTTGGTTTGTGGGGTATTTTGCGGGCTTGTATGCACTCTCAATTTGAACAACGCCCTTCAGCCTCTAATGTTCTCTTAGATTTAAAGCGAATGCCTGAACCCGTTAATCTGATTTTAGGTATGCACAGTGATGTTGGGCGTAAGCCTGATCACAATCAGGAAGATGCTTGTGGGTGCAAAGGGCAAATTGCCGTGGTTTCTGATGGTGTCTCTCAAAGCGGTTGGGGAGAAAAAGCCTCCGAAATTGTTGTTAAAACCTTGACAAAAAATCATCAAACAAACCGTTTTTTACCAGAGCTGATTAATAAAGCTAATGCAGCTATTGGGCAACATATTTTAGAAAATCAAAACGCATCGCGTGAAGCCAACCAATTTTGCGATCCGATGAGCGCCACCGTGGTAGCAGCGGATTTTTCAGCGGATTTTGTGACGATTGCCGCCTTAGGAGATTCAAGCGCTTATTTGTTATCTGCCAGCGGTTATCTTGAAAGACTAACAGAAAATCAAAATGGACGCTGGGAATATATCATGGATGGAAAAAATTTTGCGGAGGCAAGCGCAAAAGAGGATGCCATGAGTTTAGCGCGTTGGGTGGGTGATTTTGAATTGTCATCCTGTGGCGAAATTGATCCAAATCGTCCCAAAAATATTGCCACTGATTGCCAATTAGTTCATTTCCAATGGGTGCCTGGAGATAAATTATTACTTTGTTCTGATGGCGTGCATGATTTTTTGAGTGAGGGGGAAATTGCTGCTATTTTGAGACATTCTGATGATCCAAATGTTATTGCTCAAAAACTTGTCAAGGAAGCGATTACGGCACAGGATATCCAAGGTAAGGGGGATAATGTCACCGCATTAGTCGTGGTGGCTGGCATTAAAATGCCCATAATCGCTGATTTTTATAACGATTTGGAAAAACGCTATCCTTTTGTTTTTCGACGTTTATGAGGATAAAACCAAAATGGAACCATTAATCTTAAAAATTAAAACTTTAGTCAAAACCGTCCCAGTTACCAATGAAGAAACCCAAAATTCAATTCTCATTCGCTTAGAATCTGAACAAGCAATTAATTTTGGTGACACAAAAACTAAAATAGCCTTGTTATTAGATAACAGTGGTTCAATGAGTGGAAAGCCACAAGCGGATGTTGTCAAAACCTTAGGTGAACTGATCAAGTATTTTCGTCCGACTGATTGGATTACCGGCGTGGCGTTTGGTACTCATGCAAATACTTTTTATCCTCTTTCCAATCAACATCAGGCACTTAGGGAATGGTCTAATCTGAATTTTTATAAATCCAATGTGGGCGCCAGTGGCACAACAAATATGGCTGAGGCTTTTGAACATGCCCTGACAGAACTACAAAAAGGGGAAGAAAATTGGTTGAAACGTATATTAATTCTGACTGATGGCATGCCGGGTTCCAAAAATGCGGCATTACGAGCCGCTAAGCAATGTGTCGAACAAAATATCGCAATTATAGGCTTAGGTTTTGGTAACTATGATGCTGATTTTATGAATGAACTTTGTGCCTTAAGCAACGATACGGTGTGGGACATGCGCGATTCCAGTGAGGGAGTCACTTATTTCTTGGATAGGATTAACGCCATTCAAGATCAAGTGGCGGATAATATCCACTTGGAAGTCAAGTTTCGGGGGAAACACCGCGCTATTGATTCTTATACTGTGCATCCACAAGCGACTTATAATGGTAAAATTCGCTTGGATGACAATCGCATTTGGCGACAGTCTTTGCTACCGATGCAACACCAGGATGGCTTAGAAGTATTGTTCAACGTTAAACATCCACAACTCAGCCCAGGGCGAAAAAATTTTGCACAAGTCACAGTGTATTATGACGTACCCTCCATGGGACTTCGCAATCAACAATTGTCGCAAGATGTGTTTGTAGAATACAGCAATAGCGAAACAATGATTTCGGCTATGGATACAGAAGTCAAAGCGCGTGTCAATGATGCTTTTGTTGAATCACAACGAATAAAAGCAGAACAAGCCCGCAAAACGGGAGATGTTGATACAGCCGTCAAACTGTGGGGGACTATTAAAAAACGTGGAAATTCGGATATGCAACGCCTTGCTGAGGGTACAATCAAAAAAATCAAGGGTGGTACATTAACTGAATCTGATGCTCGCCAAGCTGCCGCAGGTACTCAGAAAAAATTGAGGAGTCGATAATGCCTAATTGTCCAGATTGTGATCATGCCTATACACCAGGGCAAGCGATATGCGAAGAATGTGGCGCTGATTTATCTCCTATTGAGGTGGTTAAAAAGCCAACAGCCTCTATGGAGAAAGCCCCTCAATATTATTGTGATCCAAATCAATTGGTTGATGATATTAAAGGGTGTGGATATATAGGTGCTATGGATGGCAACATTTGTCCTAATTGTGGTGGACTATGGGAAAATCCCGTACCCGCATCACAAGCCAATCAAACAACAATCATTGCGCCCTCTGAACCTCACATTGAAGAAGAGCCCCCCCTCAGGCTTGTGATTGAAGGCAATCAAACGGTGTTATATGAGGGACACGCGGTTTCTGAAATTCCTTTTGATGTTGATGAATTGTCCATAGGATGCAGGGATACAGAACAAGGGCATTATCCCGATATTGATTTGCTTAAATACAGAGTTCATGATCCTTTTTTGTCTCGAAAACATGCACTCTTTTTTAAGGAGGAGGGCAAGTATTTTATTAAAGTATTAAGCCAAGCTGCATCAACCGGATTTAATAGCAAATCGGATATTTTAGAGGCTGGGGAATGCCGAGAAATTGAAACAGGAAATCGTCTATTTTTTAGTGATTCTATTGTTATTACTTTGAAAAATTAGCCCCTAAAAACCTTCAAGGTTTGTCAAACCTTGAAGGCTCAAGTTAAGAAGGATTATCAATCTCAATATACTCATGCTCAACACAAAAAGCTGTCGCCAGATGCTGCCCCAGCGCTTGAACACCATATCGCTCTGTTGCATGATGTCCAGCAGCAATGTAATGCACACCCATTTCCCTCGCTTCGTGTACGGTGTTTTCTGAAATTTCCCCACTCAAATAGGCATCCGCTCCCATTGCAGCCGCCTTCATAAGGTATCTTTGGGCACCACCACTACACCAAGCAATTTGTTTGATGGGATGATCACCAGCCGAAATAACCAATGCTTGTCTGGACAATATTTGTGAAACCTTCGTTGCAAATTGCGACAGTGCAATGGGTTCGTCAAAATAGCCAATATTTCCTAAACCTTGTTTATCCATGACATCGGTTGTCGTGATACCAAACAAATTGCCAAGACAAGCATTATTGCCATATTTAGGGTGTGCATCAAGAGGAAGGTGATAGGCTAGCAGGCTGATCTCATTTTTTAGCAACAATGCTAACCTTTTCTTTTTCAGGCCTGTAATTGTTTGATCTTCCCCCTTCCAAAAATACCCATGATGAACCAAAAGCGCGTCGGCATTCATCTTAACAGCGTTATTGATGACTTCCAATGAGGCTGTGACTCCTGTTGCAAGCTTATTGATTTTGTCTTTACCCTCAAGTTGCAAACCATTGGGCGCGTAATCATTGAACATTTCAGCATTCAAAATGTCATTGGTATAGGAAAGCAATTTAGTCAATGTTACCATAGCAATTTATTATCTTGTTCAATCAAAGTTGCCTATGCTACCATAATTAATTTGTAGATTTTATGTGATTAACAATGAAAAATTGGCTAGATGAAATCCGCTGGAATGAACAAGGCTTAGTGCCTGCCATTGCGCAAGAAGTTGGCACAGACAAAATTTTAATGTTAGCTTGGATGAATCGGGAGGCTTTAAAATTAACAGCGCAACAAAAACGTGCCATTTATTGGTCACGTTCTCGTGGTAAACTATGGTACAAGGGCGAGGAGTCAGGGCATGTTCAACGTATCAAAGATATACGCCTTGATTGTGATAATGATGTTGTGCTATTGACTGTTGAACAAGTAGGGAAGATAGCATGCCACACCGGGCGACATCACTGTTTCTTTAAACAATTACAAGATAATCAATGGGTTACTGTCGAACCCGTGTTAAAAGACCCCACTACCATATATTCAAAGTTTGCGTGAAAGCTGCTACCAGAGATAAATCAAAGTGAGCGACTTATTACAACATTTAGCACAAGTATTAGAACAACGTAAAACGGCTGAACCAAAGCAGTCCTATGTGGCGAGCTTGTATTCCAAAGGCCTTGATAGCATTTTAAAAAAAGTCGGTGAAGAGGCGACAGAAACGGTGATTGCCGCCAAAAATGGTGACGCTGATCAACTGATTTATGAAACTGCTGATTTATGGTTTCACACATTGGTACTTTTGGCGCATCAAGGTTTGGGTCCAGAGTCGGTGTTAAAGGAATTGGAGCGTCGCCTTGGATTATCTGGCCTTGAGGAAAAGGCGCAGCGGGATGCCCCTTGTGAATAATGTACAGTGAACATATTATCAGCCCCAATAAAACGACTTCACAGTTCAAAGGATAAAGAGTTTATATGATGGGTATTAGCATTTGGCAATTATTAATTATTTTAGTCATCGTTATTGTATTATTTGGCACTAAAAAATTGAGAAATATTGGTGGCGATTTAGGCAGCGCAATTAAGAATTTTCGCAAATCCATGAGCGATGGCGAAAAAAATGAAGACGCTGAGAAACAAGCTGCTACTCAAATAGATGACAAAGGTAAAATTATTGAAGGTCAAGTAACAGATAAACAAACAAGTAAAGCCTAATTCAATTATCAGTTATCATAACTGATAACTGATAACTTAAAAGAGTTTTTATCATGTTCGATATAGGTTTTTGGGAGCTCAGCTTGATCGCTGTTGTCGCTTTAATCGTGTTTGGACCCGAAAAATTGCCCGGTGCTGCCCGCACGGCAGGGCTATGGGTAGGTCGTGCCCGTCGTTTTGTCAGCAGCGTCAAGCAAGATATTGATCGAGAAATACATCTCCAAGAAATGCAAGACGCTATTAAACAAAGCAACCAAAACGTTCACCAATTTCTTGAAGAAACCAATACAGGTTTAGGCGACTTGAATAAACCTATTAGCCCCACGGAAGATAAAACTGAACAACGATGACTAATTCCACCATTGGCAAAGATATGCCGTTTGTTCAGCATTTATTAGAGTTACGTGATCGCCTGTTAAAAATGATTTTGGCGGTAGTACTCATTTTGTTAGTGCTGATGCCTTTTGCAAATGATTTATTTACCCTCGTCGCAAAACCATTGCAAGAAATGATGCCTGAAGGCACGCAAATGATAGCCATTGAAGTGGCTGCACCGTTTTTCACTCC
>CAYFOB010000129.1:0-1842 GCA_964344525.1 uncultured Thiomargarita sp. | reverse complement strand
TGCGCCAGGCTTGTATCAAAATGAAAAGTCATTGGTTTTTCCATTGTTAGTATCCAGTAGCTTTTTATTTTATTTGGGGATGATATTTGCCTACTATGTCGTATTTCCACTCATCTTTGGTTTTATGATTCATATGACGCCAGAAGGGGTGGCAATGATGACAGACATCAGCCGCTATTTGGATTTTGTACTCAAGCTACTTTTCGCCTTTGGGATTGCGTTTGAAGTACCAATTGCGACCATTTTGCTGGTACGAATGGGTATCGTTTCCCCAAAAGCATTAGCAGACAAACGCCCCCATATTATTGTGGCTGCATTTGTGATAGGCATGTTAATGACACCGCCTGATATGATTTCTCAAACCTTATTAGCGGTGCCAATTTGGTTATTGTTTGAACTGGGCTTATTTTTGTCGCGCACAGCCGCCAAAAAATCTGAAGACGTGATGACACAAGCAGAAATGGACGCTGAAATTGCACGCATTGAGGGCGAAGATGATGCTAAAAAATAAATAGACTTAAATAATTTTGAACTGTGATTCTTATTAATCACATAAATCACAGTTCAAAAAATAAAAATGCAACCCATCCAAATTCGCCATCTAAATCTCGTCCCCTACGAGCCAACATATCAAGCCATGCAACATTTCACTAATACCCGCAGTGCTGACACGCTTGATGAATTATGGATCCTTCAACATCCCCCAGTGTACACTTTAGGGCAAGCCGGCAAACCTGAACATTTACTCAATACTGGCAACATCCCAGTTTATTCTATTGATCGCGGTGGACAAGTCACTTATCATGCCCCTGGACAAATCATTGTTTATGTATTAATGGATCTCAAGCGGCGCGATTGGGGTGTCAAAAAATTCGTACATGCACTAGAACAAAGCGTCATTGACTACCTCGCCAGCCAAAACATCAATGGCAAACGTCGTGAAAAAGCGCCCGGGGTATATGTTGATGAACGCAAAATAGCCTCTTTGGGACTCAAAATACGGCGCGGTTGTAGTTATCACGGATTAAGTTTGAATGTAGACATGGATTTAACGCCTTTTTACGGGATTAACCCTTGTGGTTATACAGGTTTAGAAGTGACACAATTACGGGATTTGGGGATTATTGAAGATATTGAGGAGGTAACGGCACAATTTTTAACGCATTTGTTAGACGCACTCCACTATGAAAAATTTTGATAGACGCATCTATCCTTGAAAATCTTGGTTTTATTCTGCGCATAGTATAAACATTTCTACCTTAGAGCCTCTTATCAATGTTAACCAAAGCACAACGCGGCGCTGAAAAAACCGCCCGTATCCCCATCAAAATTGCAAAAACAAATAAACCTCTCCGTAAACCCGATTGGATTCGCATCAAAGTTCCCACCGGGGGCGCAGTTAGCAACTTAAAAGCCACATTGCGAAAACATCATTTACACACAGTTTGCGAAGAAGCCTCCTGTCCAAATTTAAACGAATGTTTTTCTTCAGGCACCGCAACCTTTATAATTATGGGGGATATTTGCACACGACGTTGCCCATTTTGCGATGTCGCACACGGACATCCCGCCCCTTTGGATACAAACGAGCCTTTTAACCTTGCCAAAACAATTGCCGCTATGCAACTAAGTCATGTCGTCATCACCTCAGTAGATCGCGATGATTTACGCGATGGGGGCGCTGGACATTTTGTCGCTTGTATTCAAGCAGTGCGTGACAAATCACCGCAGACACGCATTGAAATTTTAGTGCCTGATTTTCGGGGGCGCATGGAAGTTGCGCTCCAAAAATTTCATCAAACATGCCCTGACGTATTTAATCATAATCTAGAAACCGTGCCA